>CAMSEX010000107.1 GCA_947057875.1 uncultured Clostridium sp. | reverse complement strand
AAAGCAGAGATAGGTTGCCCTGTTGGGACAACGATTACAGTTCGAAATTTGTTTTTCAACACCCCAGTGCGTTATAAATTTTTGAAAAAAGATTATACGGAAAGTGGTTACATAGAAGACAATATAAGACGCATTGCTTTGGTTAATAAAGAAATTTCGATTAAACTCATAAGTTCAGGAAAAACAATTCTTCAAACAAATGGCAGTGGCGATTTTAAAAATATGGTTTATAGTATTTATGGGAAAGACATTGCCAATGGTATCATGGAAGTAGAATACATTTATGAAGATATCAAAGTTAGTGGAGTGGTTGGAAAGCCAGAAATTGCAAGAGCAAATCGTCAAAATCAAATCTTTTTTGTCAATGGCAGATACATTAAAGATAAGAACTTAACAGCAGCAGTCGACCAAGCTTACAAAGGTATGATTCCAATTGGTAAATTTGGTTTTGTGATTTTGAATTTGGAAATGAATCCACAAAAACTAGACGTGAATGTGCATCCTGCGAAACTCGAAGTGCGTTTTCAAGATGAAAATGCTGTATTTAAAGCAGTATATCATGCGATAAAAGCAGGATTTGGGAAATCAGAATTGGTGGAAAATGTGGAAAGACCAATGGAACTGGAAACCAAAAAAGAAGAACCAAAAGATGAAGGACCAAAATTAGAAATCAAAGAAGGAATGACAATTGAGGAAAGAATTCAAGCCATTAATTCATTGATTTCTCAAATAACACCTGAAAAAACGATGCAAACAGGTGCGAATTTGGAAACGGCTAAAATAAATGCTGAGAACAAATTAGAAGATTTATATAAAACAGGTTCGATTGCAGATAAGGTAGCAGAGGAAAAAGAGAGAGAATATGATGAAGCAGGACGAGCTATTCTATTTGGTAATACAAGAATTTCAAGCAATACACAAGAAATTAATGTGGTAGAAGTAAAGGAAAAAGCAGAAGAAAATTTGCCAGAAAATGAGAATCAATGCCCAGAAAATCAAGATACCATTCAAATTGATAAAGAGCCAGAAAGTTTGATAAAAGATGAAACCATACAAATGGAACAATCTAGTGGGCTTGTAACAGATGAGACAGTCAAGCTTCCAGTAGAAGAGAAAACAGAAGCAGAAATAAGAATAGCAGAAGAGAAAAAAGATGAGTTTATTACTAATGTTGTGGATAAATTATTAGAGGCAAAATTAAAAGAGGAAGATAGTACAGAAATTATTGATACTACAAAAGTCAAAGAAGCGTTAAAGGAAATTCCAGAAATTACGCCAGAATTTGAAGAAATGTATAAAAAAGCATTTGGAATTGAAGTTAATGCCAATCGAAAAAGTGAGCCTAAAAAGGAAGACAAAAGCGAAAAATTAGATGTTGCCCAAGTGGAATATGCAGGAGCGTTAAATGAAAGTTTGTTTGATAATTCAGAAGAATATGCGAATATTCCATATAAATTTATTGGGATTGCGTTTTCAACTTATATAATGATAGAAATGAAAGATGAGCTATACATGATTGACCAACATGCAGCACATGAGCGAATTTTGTATGAAAAGGTAAAAGCGAACTATTATAGGGACGAAGAAAAAGATTCGCAACTTTTGTTACTTCCTGATATTGTACAACTGACGAACAAAGAAATGGATATAGCAGAAGAAAATGTAGAAATGTTTGCAAAAGCAGGTTTTGTATTTGAAGAATTTGGGGATAATACCATTAAGGTAACACAAGTGCCAAGTATGTGTGAAAATATGAATACAAAACAATTATTTTTGGAATTGCTAGATGAAATTAATACAGTTGCAGTAACGGCAACGCAGGAAAAAGAAGATAAATTTATTGCAACAGTGGCTTGTAAAGCAGCAGTAAAAGCGCATATGAAATTGGATTTGCAAGAAGTAGAGAGTTTGATGCAGGAATTATTGCATTTGCCAAATCCATTTACTTGTCCACATGGACGTCCAACTGCGATTAAAATGACGAAGTATGATTTGGAACGAAAATTTGCACGAAAATAGTAATGTTAAATTAGTTGTGCTTAATTTTTTGTGAAAGTCGAATGATAGGAATTTTTTAGTTGAGCAAAATGGAGGAGAAAAATGAAACCGAAAGTAATTGTGATTGCAGGTCCGACTGCATCTGGAAAAACAGCATTATCAATTGAACTTGCCAAGAAAATAGATGGTGAGATTATTTCCAGTGATTCCATGCAAATTTATCAGGATATGAATATTGGAACTGCCAAAGTTACAAAAGAGGAAATGCAAGGAATTAAGCATTATTTGGTAGATTTTGTGTCTCCAGAGGAAAGGTATTCAGTTTCGGATTTTAAGCGAGATTGTGAAAATGCTATAAAGGAAATTCTAGAGAAAGGAAAAGTGCCAATTATTGTTGGTGGAACGGGATTATATATAGATTCTGTGGTGTATGGAATTGAATATCCAGACATGGAATTTGACCAAGCATATCGTGATTTGCTGATGGAAAAGGCACAGACACAGGAAGGCTTGAGAGAACTATATGAAGAAGCAAAAGTGATTGATGAAGAGGCAATCCAAAGAATTAGTCCAAATGACAAAAAAAGAATTATTCGCATTTTGGAGATTTATAAGGCAACTGGGATGAATAAAACACAACAGGAAATTTGCTCAAGGCAAAATGGTGTGGAATATGATTTTAAGGTTTTTGCGTTGAATATGGAAAGAGAAAAATTGTATGAGCGTATTAACCAACGTGTGGATTTGATGTTAGAGCAGGGTTTGATAGAAGAGGTGCAACAGTTGAAAGAAAAATATCAGAGTTTTCCAACAGCAATGCAAGGCTTAGGCTATAAAGAAGTGGTTGAATTTTTAGAAGAAAGGTGCACATATGAGGAAATGGTAGAAAGAATTAAACAGGAGACGAGAAGATATGCGAAAAGGCAACTGACGTGGTTTCGTAAAAATAAAGACACAATATGGCTTGCGGCAGAAGATGGAATACAAGATAATATGGCTATTATTTTGGAGGAATATAAAAATTGAAGGATGAAGAAAACAAATTAGGTTTTTTTAGAATTGTGATAGGTATCATCATTTTGGCATGTTTCATTCTGGTTGTTCAAAAAGGGATTGAACTTTTGCAAAATATTGCGCAAATTTGTGTAGTAGAGCAGGGTTCACTCAGATTTGAGGAAAGTGCAGAAGGTTATATTTTACGAGAAGAAGTTGTGCTGCAAGGAGAAAATTATAAAAATGGTATGGTTCCGATTGTTTCGGAAGGACAACGAATTGCGAAGAATAGCCCAGCATTTCGTTACTACTCGAATGGAGAAGAGGAAATTTTGAGTAAAATAGCGAATTTAGATGACGAAATTAATGCTGAAATTGAAAGTAGTGGACTGATGATTTGGTCAACTGATATTACAAATTTAGAAAACCAGATTGAAAAATTGGTAAATTCAATTTATGAATTGAATGATTTAGAAGAGATACAAGATAAGATAACAGAGCTTGATACATACGTTTCCAAAAAGACGAGAATAACAGGAAATTTGAGTCCTGCGGATTCGCATGTGAAGTCTCTTATTGAACAAAGAAATTCTTTGGAAAGCAGTTTAAGCAACAGTTCAGAAGTAATGATTTCTCCGACATCTGGAATGATTTCATATCGTGTAGATGGATTAGAAGAAATTTTGCGGTGTGAAGGATTTTAGCTATTTGAGTACAGATTTTTTGAAATCGCTTGACACAAAGTCTAGCAGTATGATTGCGACAAGTACAGAAAAAGGAAAAGTGATGAATAATTTTGAATGCTATATTGCTTGTCCCATGAATACCGAAAAGGCATCTACAGCTAAAGTACGGAGATAAAGTGCTTTTGCGAATTTCTGAAGCAGTAGAAGTGGAGGCGACAATTGCCTATATCGTGCAAGAAGAGGGAGATCAAAGAGTAATTGTATTTAAAATTACGGAACATGTAGAGTCTCTAGCACAGTATCGTCAAATTTATGTGGATGTTATCTGGTGGAGTTATAGTGGACTTAAAATTAGTAATTCAGCGATTTTAGAAGAAAATGATTTGAGTTATATTGAGAGAAGTAAGGCAGGCTTTAGTGATAAAATTTATGTGAAAATTTTACGACAAAATGATACATATTCGATTATCGAAAATTACACAGATGAAGAATTGACAGAGTTAGGTTTTGATCATGAATATATTGCAAAACGTGTAAAATTGAGTGTGTATGATGAAATTTTGTTGCATTAAAAAAGAAACATAAAGCGACAAAATATTACAAAAATATTACAAAAAAACATAAATATTACAAAAGCGTTAAATTTGTGTAACAATGGTTAAAAATACAAAAAAAGTATTGACAATCGATAGAAAAAGTAAGATACTATATGTATGTTATAACACGAAGGAAAAATATATAGGAGGTTTGGGAAAGTGGCAGGAACAGCAATCAAGAAAATTATGAATTATTTTTGGGGTGAAGAGGAGCAAGCAGA
>CAMSEX010000106.1 GCA_947057875.1 uncultured Clostridium sp. | reverse complement strand
ATGACGAGAGGTGACTGGAGTTCAGACGTGTGCTCTTCCGATCTCACTTTTCCTTTTCTGTACTTTACAAATTCGCTCATTAGAGATATAATAACTTTAACTTACAAGATAAGAAAGGAAAAATTTTATGAAATTAAATCAATTACTATCAGAAGTAACAATCAAAAACTCTGTTGGTGACTTAAATTTAGAAATTACCAATATTCATTCTGATTCACGAAAAATAAAAGAAGGCGGACTTTTTGTCGCCATTAACGGATTCTCTAAAAATGGAATTGATTTTATTCCTTCCGCTATTGAAAATGGTGCAAAAGCTATTTTAGTGGAACCTGATGTCGACATTTCTTCTTTACAAATCAGCAAAGAAATCCCTATTATTTCTGTTGAAAATACTCGAAAAGCTCTCGCTCAAACTGCATGCGAATTTTATCATCATCCTTCTCAAAAATTAAAATT
Source organism: uncultured Clostridium sp. (assembly GCA_947057875.1). Classification (GTDB taxonomy): domain Bacteria; phylum Bacillota; class Clostridia; order TANB77; family CAG-508; genus Scatovivens. The sequence continues at coordinate 4,082 of CAMSEX010000106.1, read as the reverse complement.
GATTGGAGTAACTGGAACAAAAGGCAAAACAACAACTACTTTTATGATAAAATCTATTTTAGAAACACATGGTTTCAAAGTTCGGCTTAATTGGAAGCATTGCTGTTTATATTAATGGCGAAAAAATCGAAGACACCGATAGGACAACTCCTGAAAGCATCGAAATTCAAAAATATTTAAGTCAAATGGTAGAACAAAAAACAGAATTTGCTATTCTTGAAGTTTCCTCACAAGCCACAAAAATGGAACGTGTCACAGGCTGTGAATTTGATGTTGGTGTTTTTACAAATTTAAGTGAAGATCATATTAGTCCAAAAGAACATCCGAATATGGAAGACTATTTCAACTGCAAATTAGAACTCTTAAAAATGGCAAAATGCATTGTTATCAATCATGATGACGAAAAAGTCAAAACCATTAAAAACTTATTGTCTGAAAAAAACATCCGAACTTTTGGTATTGAAAATTCATCTGATATTCAAGCAGATAATAACAACGTGATTATCACAGATTCTTATATCGATTTTACCATTGACTATCAACATAAAAAAGAAAAAATCGAAGCTGCTATTCCCGGAAGGTTTAGTGTATATAATGCATTAGGTGCCATTGCTGCTGCTTCTTATTTTAATGTATCAGCTGACAACATTCGAGCTGGTTTAAAAGAATTAAAAGTACTTGGCAGAAGCGAACTTGTTCCAAACCCATTAGGAATTACAATCATGATTGATTATGCTCATACCCCTTCTAGCTTAGAAAGCATTTTAACTGCCGTTAATAGTTATGCCAAAGGAAAAGTCATTTGTGCTTGGGGTGTGGGTGGTGACCGTGATAGTGCCAAACGACCAATTATGGGAGAAATTTCTGGAAGGCTTGCTGATTTTACAGTTCTTATGTCAGATCAAGTTCGTACTGAAAATCCTTTAAAAATTTTAAAAGAAATCGAAGTTGGAATCATTCCAACTGGTAAACCATACAAAATTGTTGTTGACCGAACAGAAGGTATTCGTTATGCTATTTCGATTGCAAAACCAGGAGACATCATCGTTATTCCTGGGCTTGGACATGATTTATACTTAGAAAAAAATGGCATCAAATATCCCTATGATGAGCGAAAAGTAATTGCAAAATTAATTGACGAAATGATTGAAAGTGGAGAAAAAACACCGATTTAAATACCAGCATCAAAAGAAGTAGACAAATTATCTACTTCTTTTTAATTGGCCATTCATGATTTAATAACAGAATTACTTTTTTCTATTTTATCTGATCTTTTAATAGATTTCCTGCCAAAATCGACATCGAAATTTGCAATTCTTTATTTGCATATTCCACATTCCTATCTAAGCGCTTTTTCAAATCCTCTTTAACATTATCCATATCTAATATCTCTCCCGTTTCCAAAACAAGCCATTTTTCTGCATCATAATAATATTCCTCTGTAATAATTTTTCCATTATTGACGCACACATATGGCTTTTCTTCAAAAATACTTGTTCCTAACGAAAAAGTATCTTCAATTCCACAAATTTGTGTTAATGTTGGCTTAATATCCACTCGACTAACGGGATAGTCTATACGCAAATTCTCAATTCCTGGAATTCTCATTCCACAAGCTACATTAGAAAATTCAAATTGCATCTTTGCCATATTATAATTTTCACTATTTTCACCTAAAAATTCAATCAAATCTCCGTCATACATTGTCATACCATAATGGTCTCCATAAACAAAAATGACACTATCTTCATACAGATTTCTTGATTTTAATTCTTCCAAAAAAATCCCAAAAGCATAATCAGCATAATTCATCGCCTCTAAATAATTCCCTAAAACAGTTCCTGCATATTTCCCCACATCAACCGAAATTTTTTCCTCTTTGTTATGAATTCCTTCTAAATCAAATGGTTTATGCGAAGAAGCTGCTACAATATTCACAAAAATTGGTTCTTCTGTTTCTGGAAGCATATCAAAAATTTGGCGATATAATAATTCGTCAGACAAATAGGTCCTAATCTGTTCCGAAGTATCTGCAAAATCATGCAAAAAATAAACTTTGTCCAAAGCATATTTGGAAAATACATTTTTTCGATTCCAAAATGTGTCATAATTTCCATGTCCATATACAGTTGTATAACCAGCTTTTTTAAAACTCCCAAACACATCATCATAAGTATTTGAATAATATTTACTAAACGCTTCCCCATTTTCTCCTGGATAAATGGATGTAATAAAACTGTGCTCTGCATCTGCTGTAGTTGTATAACTAGAAGAATGCAGATTGCTAATGTGTATATTTTCATTCAAAAACTGATTTAAATTTGGCGTAATCTCTTTTCCTTCAATTTCTCTTCCAATCACAAATTCCTGCACTGATTCCAATTGCACCACAAAAACATTTTTATTTTGTGCTATTCCCTCATATTGCTCATCCAATCTAGCAACTCGCTTTTCTTCTTTCAAATCGCGATAATCTTCCATCATAACATCATAATCTGTATAAGCTATATTTTTATTATTGGTCATCGCATTTTTAACATCAACATAATGATAACCATAAATCGTGCCATAACGAACTGAATTATATTTGCTATAAATAAAACCAGTAACAAGTTCCAAAGATTCTGGTATCAAGTGATATGAATTACAAAAAAACAAAATACAAACAAAAGTAACCAGTGTAGGTGCCATCTTAAAAATATCATTTTGCTTTATTTTAATAAATTTTCCAATCAGTAAAATCCCTATTATCACAAAATCAATACCATACAAAATTTGACTTTTATTTAACAGAGACGGAATAGCAGCTAAAATCTCATCTTTGTATTGCATATTTCCAACTTGCATAATCGACAAAATATTAGACGCATAAGTATAATACAATTCGTCCATAAAAAGCAACAAACTAACCAAAAAATTGATCACAATTCCTACTTCAAAACGTCTAACCGATTTTTTAAATAACAATAACGGAAATACAATAATTACAATAAACAACGCTGTTTGCCTAAGTGTCCAAAGCCATATTGTGTCATTTTTGAAAACAGTATTCCCATAAAAAAATGTAGTTTTAAGCATCAAGATAATTCCAATCAAAACAACATACCATCTTGAACTAAAAATATATTCCACTGCTTGTAGCAATTTATTCTCTTTTACTATTTTAGGCAACTTGCAATTCTCGAATTTTCCCACATTTACACTCCTTCTGTTCGATATTGTTGTTACATTTTAACATAATTTGATAGGATTTGCAAGAAAAATTGTAAGGATTGTTGCAAAATAAGGAGAGAACGAATGTGAACAGAATCTCTCCTTAAATAATTTTATTCACTTAAATCCCAAGCTGCACCATTCCAGTTTGCTTTTGCACTAGCAGGTAACTTCACAAGTGGACGGACTCCAACCCCATCATGATCACATCCCCAATCGTATACACTACCAGTAGTATTTACATACCATACACTAACTTCAAGTGCTGAAGATGCAGAAGCTAACCATGTTATTGAGGCTTCTGAACTACTTGGCTGTACCCATGGTAATATTTTATTAGCAAGTGTAGCAACATCAGATGATCCTAGTTCTGTGGAATGTGATGTTCCAAACTTTGCATTATAACTATTTATGAACATTTCTTTTGTTGGTGCTCCATATGCTATAGAACCACTTTGTCCCTCAGCAAATTTCTTCCAATAATTTGTATTATTTAACCAACTTACAAAATTGTTTCTTTCATTACTTTTTACATCATACAATCCATTTGTTTGTATTCCTTCCGCCAAAGTTAATGAATTTACCTGTGCATAATTATCTGACCATAAAAAAATGTTACTACCATCATTATAAAAAATTTTCCAATCTTTTAGTCCATTTGCTGTATAATTCACTTTGTCTCCGTAATTTGTTACAGATATAGTTTCAGTTGCCAATAGCCAAGCTTCCCACACAGCATATAATGTCACACTCTGAGTTCCCATACTAAAACTTCCTGAAGTTGTATATTCTGGCGTTGTTGCTGTGCTATTTCTTGACCAACCTAAAAAATTGTAACCCATTCTAGTTGGTTTTTTTGAAAAGTCAAC
>CAMSEX010000105.1 GCA_947057875.1 uncultured Clostridium sp. | reverse complement strand
CGTCCGGCAGTGATCAGCATCAAAATGCGAAACCATCAAAAAATCAATTTTCGCAATTTTTCGATCCAACAAATATGGCACAACTACATTTTTACCATAGTCATAATCTTGATTATTTCCTCCATCTATCATCACATTTTTTCCTCTTGGCGTTTGAATAACCGCACAATCTCCGTTGCCCAACATCAACAAAATAAATCCTCAAATTTTTTGGAATCAAACTGATTAACTGAAAGCACAAAATGATTACACTACTACATGCGAGTATTTTCTTCCAATACTTTTGGCAAAAATCTTTATAACCACTCCCTAAAATAAATTTTAAAAATTTGATTTTTCTTGTTTGAAACAAATAAATGAGTCCAATTATTCCAATATAATACAAAATAATTTGCCAAAAATCTGGTGTTACCACATATATTTTTGAAAATGGTAACATACTGCAAAACTCTGCAATTTTGAATAAAATTAGAATCAAAAATTGTTCAAAAATTGCAATAAATTTTCCGATTGGTAACAAAAATGCCCCTACTATTAAACTCATATACCCCAATATCAACAATGGACCAACTAAAAAATAGATGAATAAATTCGACACAAAAAAAGTAAAAGAAATTGTATTAAAGCAATAAATCATGATTGGTAAAATTAAAATCTGAGCCGAAAAACTTACTAAAAATATACTTAAAAATGACTTTAAAAATTTTGACTTAATTTTAAATTTACATTCGATTAAACGTTTTAAAAATTTATGAAACAACACAATGCCCAATGTACCACCAAAAGAAAGCCACATCCCAACTGAAAAAATATTATATGGGTTCATCAAAAGCAAGAGTAAAAATGTAACTAGAATTGTAACATAAAAATTATTTTTTCGATAAAAATTTTGGCTCAATAACAACATCGCACTCATGATACAAGCCCTTAAGCAAGACGGAGCCATTCCCGTAATCACAACAAAAAACCCCAATATACCAATCATCATATAATTTTTGACTTTTCGATGATTGATCATTTTATCCAAAATCAGTTGCACTCCTACCATTACATAAGAAACGTGCATTCCTGAAATCGCCAGTACATGAGACATACTACTATTTTTAAAATTCTCTTTTATTTCATCATCTAGCCCACTACTATCTCCTAGCAAAATTCCTTTCAAAAACGCATTTTCATTCTCTTCATAAAAACTTTCTAAAACTTTATATAATTTTGCTTTTAACACAAATATTTTTTCAAAAACTCCTTTCTTATGTCCCAAAACTTGCGGATTTTTCACATAAACACTTCCGTAAATTTTACTCTGTTTTAAATAATTTCGATAGCTAAATCCCTTATAATTTCTGCTCTTTGCTCCTTTTGAAAAAGTCCCTGAAATTTGAATCACATCTCCATAATTAAAATGGCAAGCTTTATCAGTATAAACAATTATTTTTGTATTTTTTGTTTTTTCAACATTCGACTTCAGAATTTTTACAGTATAGCTATTTGACTTTTCCTTCTCCATTCCATTGCTCACAATTTCTGCAACAGCTACCAATTCTACCTCTTCTGGGTATTTTTTATCAAATGACAAAACGAGGGCAATATCGAAATAAAGCCTCCATCCAAGTATTAAAACAAAAATAATTTTTAAAATTTTTTTCATGGCTAAATTTCCTCCTTAAAATTTAGCCCCCAGCAATTCTCCTTGCAGTTACAAACCTTTGTGAATAATAAGAATTTGTATTCAAATTATCAATAACCACTCCCCTTTGTGGATTGGCACTATGAATAAAATCTCCACCTTCGATATAAATTCCACAATGCCCAATTTTCTTTTTCCCATCATCATAAAATAAAATTAAATCCCCTTTTTGCAAATTTGCTCTGTCCACAGGAGTTCCCAGACTTGTTTGACTAGCCGCTACTTGCCCCAAAGAATACCCAAAATGACCAAATATATAACGTGTAAATCCAGAACAATCAAAACCACTCTCTGGCGAACTTTTTCCTAGCACATAGGGATAGCCCAAATATTGCTTTGCAAATGCTACAACATCCTCCCCTGTTACACTTGGCGTTGCTACAGGAGCTGACTGTGTTTGTTCTGAGAGACTAACATCTCTTTCTTCTGTCATGCCTCTTGAAGTTACATCTTTTTCTTTTACAAGGGTTTTGCTGACATAACCTTCTTTGATTGAACTTGTTGTAATTTTATAGAAACCATTTTCTTCAGCTACAATTGTAACTATATCATCTTCATCTAATATATCCACAATATCCGAATTTTTCGTCGCTGCTTTTCGTACCCTTGCCGTTTCCACAATCACAACTGCTTTTCTTTGCACTGTATTATTTTCATTTGCTGGATTCGTCTCTGGTTTTGGATTTTCTGGTTGTGAAGGCACTACAGGTTCTACTGGTGTTGTATTTTGTGGTTCTTCTTGTTTCGGTGGTTCTGGCTGTTGCTGAACTGGCTGTACTTGTTCAGGTGTTGTTGGCACTTGTGCAACTGGTGTTTGCGAAATTATTTTTGATTTTGTAGTCCAACCCGAAATTGTTTCATTTGTTATTTTATACCAATTTCCGATTTTCTGTTCTACTGTCATTTCTGTTCCTTGTACAGCTGTCTGGCTTGTATGAGAAGAAAAATTAGGTAATCTTCTAAGAAGAACTACATTGGGCAAAACCAGTTTTTGTCCAACTTTTACATTTTGAGTATCTTCCGCTGGGCTACTTGATTGTGCCGTTGTTTGTTCTGGAATCACATTTTGTGTATTGATAGCATTATTTTCTTGTACATTAATTGCTGGTTCATTATTTGTTATTTGTTGGTTTGTGGTATTTTGCGTGCTTGATTTTACCATATTAAAAAACTCTGCTTTAGCAAACCCAACTGAATTTCCATATTGCACTTTATACCAATCGCCATCTTCTTCCAAAATAACAACCTCGTCATCTTCATAAATATTCGTAATAATATTGCTATCCGTTGACGCAGCCTCTCGAATACGGACAGCTGCTACCTTAACTGTCGCCTTTTTCGTTTCCGCATATGAAAAATTAGTTATCCATATAATAAAAATTATAAATAATGAAAAAATAATTTTTTTCATTCTATACATCCTTTCTTAAAAAATTTAAATTATTCAGAAGTTGCCTCGTCGTTAACCGCTATCTTAATATGCACTTCCTCTAGCTGTTTTGGAAATACTTGAGATGGTGCATTCATCATCACATCACGTGCTTTTTTATTTTTCGGAAAAGCAATTACTTCACGAATCGAATCCTCTTTTGCCAGCAACATAACAATTCGTTCTATTCCAACCGCTGCACCTGCATGTGGCGGTGTTCCAAACGCAAATGCATGATACAAGGCACCGAATTTCTTTTTGATATCTTCTTCACTATAACCTGCTATCTCAAATGCTTTTAACATAATTTCTTGATTATGGTTACGTACTGCTCCAGATGCCAATTCATAACCATTTCCAACCAAGTCATATTGATAGGCATAAATCTCTAATGGATTTTTATTTTGCAAGGCTTCCATTCCCCCCTGTGGCATCGAAAATGGATTATGATTAAAATCAATTGTTCCTTCTTCAGACAATTCATACATTGGAAAATCCACAATAAAACAGAACTTATACACATCTTTTTCTAGTAAGTCAAATTCTTCTCCCAATTTGATTCTCATATTACCTGCAATTTTTTCTACTTTATCTTTTTCGTCTGCCACAAAAAAGATAGCAGCATTTGGCTCTACATTCATTCTCTCAAATATTTTTATCTTTCTTGCTTCATCAATAAATTTGCTAATACCACCACTTAACTGATTTTCATTGTCTACTTTTACCCAAGCAAGTCCTTTTGCTTCTAATTCTTGAACTGCAAAATCAGATAAATTGTCAAAAAATTTACGAGGTTTTTCAGCTCCATTTTTTACAACAATTGCTTTGACAATTTTGCCTTCAAATGCTTTAAATTCAGTGTTTTCAAAAATGTCTGTTAAATCAAAAATAAGTAGAGGATTTCTCAAATCTGGTTTATCTGTGCCATATTTTTCCATGGCTTCCTTGTATGGAATTCGAGCAAATGGCACTTGGCTTACCTTCCAATCCGAATTTGCCTGAAATACCTTAGTAATAACAGTTTCTATCACATGAAAAACATCTTCCTGCGTAGCAAAAGACATTTCAAAATCCCATTGATAAAACTCACCTGGACTTCGATCTGCTCTTGGATCTTCATCGCGAAAACAAGGTGCAATTTGATAATATTTTTCAAAACCAGCCACCATTAACAATTGTTTAAATTGTTGTGGCGCTTGCGGAAGCGCATAAAATTCACCTGGATGAATTCTACTAGGCACCAAAAAATCACGTGCTCCTTCTGGAGAAGAATTCGCTAAGATCGGTGTTTGAATTTCCGTAAAACTTAATTCGTCCATTTCTCTTCGAAAATCTTTCAAAATTTTGGAACGTAATTTGATGTTTTGATGAATTTTCGCATTTCGCAAATCTAAAAAACGATATTCTAATCGCAAATCTTCCCTTATATTTTGCCCTTCACTATTAATTTCAAATGGAAGATTTGGTTTGCATTTTCCAAGAAGATCGGAAGAGCACACGTCTGAACTCCAGTCACCTCTCGTCATCT
>CAMSEX010000104.1 GCA_947057875.1 uncultured Clostridium sp. | reverse complement strand
AGACGTGTGCTCTTCCGATCTAAAAAACGTTATTTAGTTTTGGTGTTTCTGCTAAAGTGGAAAATGTGTCAGTTGGACCTGCCATTACGAGATATGAACTAAAACCTGCAGAAGGCGTTCGAGTTAGCAAAATTGCAAAACTTTCAGATGATATTGCTCTGAATTTAGCAGCCGAAAGTATCAGAATTGAAGCGCCAATTCCGGGGAAACAGGCAGTTGGAATTGAGATTCCAAATGAAGAAAAAGAAGTCGTTCATTTGCGTGATATTCTTGAAACAAATGCCTTTCAAGATGCGGAAAGCAAAATTTCGATGGCACTTGGCAAAGATATTGCAGGAGAGCCAGTGGTTGCTGATATTGGTAAAATGCCACATGTTTTGATTGCAGGTTCAACAGGTTCTGGTAAATCAGTATGTATCAATACTTTGATTACAAGTATTATTTATAAAGCCAAGCCAAGCGAGGTAAAACTTGTGATGGTGGATCCAAAAGTGGTAGAACTTTCTGTTTATAACGGTATTCCGCACTTGTTGATTCCTGTTGTAACTGATGCGAAAAAGGCGGCTGGAGCTTTAGCTTGGGCAGTGCAAGAAATGGAAAATCGTTATCAATTATTTGCGACGAAATGTGTGCGTGATTTGAAAGGTTACAATGCGGCGCTTGGCGAGGAAGAAGGCAAATTACCACAAATTGTGATTATCATAGATGAGCTTGCTGATTTGATGATGGTTGCAGCAAAAGAAGTTGAAGATTCGATTTGTCGTTTGGCGCAAAAAGCCAGAGCTGCTGGAATGCATTTAGTCATTGCAACACAACGTCCATCAGTGGATGTTATTACAGGTATTATCAAAGCGAATATTCCTTCTAGAATTGCATTTGCTGTGTCTTCTCAAATTGATTCAAGAACAATTTTGGATATGGTTGGTGCAGAAAAATTGCTTGGAAAAGGCGATATGTTATTTTATCCAATTGGAAGTTCAAAGCCAACGAGAGTGCAATGCGCTTTTGTGTCAGATGGGGAAGTGGAAAGAGTGGTTGACTTTTTAAAATCTAATACTGGCGAAGTTGTATATAATGAAGATATTTTGGAAGAAATTGAAAAATCGAATAAATCTGATAAAGAGCTAGATGAAGTAGATGACGAAGATGATACAGATCCGTTTTTAGAGGAAGCGATCAAAACAGTTGTTGAAGTAGGACAAGCTTCAACGTCGTTTATCCAAAGACGTTTTAAAGTAGGTTATGCACGTGCAGGTAGAATCATTGACCAAATGGAAGCAAGAGGAATTATTTCGGGTTATGAGGGAAGTAAACCAAGACAAGTTTTAATGAGCATGGAAAGATTACAAGAATTGAGTATGGCTAAAAGTTCAGAAACGGGGGAAACTAATAATTAAAACAATAAAGATTAAGGAAAGGAGCGTGAAGTTGATTGAAATTGTTTTCTAAATTTTCAAAAGATTATCAGAATTTGTTAGAAGAAATTTTAGAGAAAAAAACTTTTTCGTCAATTTCAAAAAGTTTATTATTTAGCATGATTTATAAACTAGAGGTTTCTTATAAAGATTATGCAGTTGTTAAACCTAGAGTTTTAAGCAAGGACGAATTTTTAAGTCATATGCTAAATGTTATTCAAAAATATTGTGATAACATCAAAACTGTGGAGCCAGAGTCGGTAGGAGCCGAACTTTTAATCAAATATGATGTAGAGGCTGTTACTAATTATAAGGAAAGAAGTATTCTTGTTTATCCCACAGAGCAAGCAATGTTATATGCTATTTCAGATATTGAGCCTAAATATTTTTTTGTAAAAAGGGATTTTATTTTTAAGAAAGTTTTGCAAAAAGTTTTAGTGGAAGGTTATAAACAAAATACAATTGAGATTTTAAAAGATTTCAATGGTTGGTCGTGGGATATTAGTTTAGATAAAAGGCGAAATGATATGGTTTATATGATGTATCAAAACTTACTAATGATAAAAGGTGAGCAATTTTTGTTGGAGTGGAGAACAGATTATCAAGCCCAGCAAGATTATTTGGCCCAGCTAAAACATGCTATCCGAAATATTACAGGGAATGATGATTATTACTGGTCATTTTGCAGAGTGCTTTACAAAATGGCAAATCCAAAAGAGAAAAGGGAAATGACGCAAATGCTACAAAAAAAGGAACAGAAATATCAGGATTTTTTACTTCAAGATAAAGAATTTAAGAAGAAGAATTTACGAGAATTCCAAGTATTAAAACAGTATCATGAGATATTACAGAATGAAAAAACGCTACAGGAGGAATTTTTAGAACTTCAAAAATTATTTTTTCAATTTTTGGAAAAGAAATTAGCTCGTTTTTCATTTCGTGAGGAAATTTTAGAGATGATTTCTATTTTGCGTTATTATCAAAATCATATGTTTTTGATAAAAGAACATATGAAGTTGGCTCCTTATTTTGATTATGTACTAAAACTCACTTTTACAAAAGCGTGTGAAATGGGAATTTTGAAGATTGTCTGTATGGATATTGAAGTTAATTTTGAAATACTAAAATATGTATTTGATACAAAAATAATTGATTTAGAGGATATCAAAATCTATTTAGAACAAGAAGATGGCGAAATATGGATGAAAGTATATGACAAGGAAGTATTTGAAAAACAGAGTAAAATTGCTTTTCAGGGAAGTAAAAAGGATATTGCAATCAAAAGGAAAAAAATGATAAATGTATTTAATTAAAGGAGGAAGGTCATGAAAATAACTTTTTTAGGTGCTGCCAAAACAGTTACTGGTTCAAATTTTTTAGTTGAAGCAGCTGGTAAAAAATTTTTGGTAGATTGTGGGATGTATCAAGGGAAAATTACACAAGATTTTGAAAATTCAGATCCGTTTTTATTTGATGTAGCAGAAATTGATTTTATGGTTTTGACACATGCCCATATTGATCATGCAGGAAGAATTCCGAAATTATGCAAAGAAGGCTATCAAAATCCAATTTATGCACATAAAGCAACTTGTGATTTATGCGGAATTATGTTGCCAGATAGCGGACATATTCAAGAAGTAGAAATTGAGTGGCAAAATCGAAAACGAAAAAGAGAGGGAAAAGAAGATTTACCACCTTTATATACAGCAGAAGAAGCATATGAATGTTTGCAATATTTTGTACCTGTAAAATATGACGAAATTGTGGAAATTGATGAAAATATTAGCATTCGTTTTAATGATGCAGGACACATGCTTCGGTTCTAGCATTGTTGAAATATGGGCAAAAGAAGATGAAAAAACGACCAAAACAGTTTTTACAGGTGATTTAGGAAACAACGATTTGCCATTATTAGATTCGCCAACTATGATTGAAAATGCAGATTATGTTGTAATGGAATCTACTTATGGAAATCGACTTCATATTAGAAATGACGAAAAAGCCAAGTTGTTTTTAGATATTGTATCAGAGACGTTAGACAATGGTGGGACAGTTGTCATTCCTTCTTTTGCAGTTGGTAGAACACAAGAAATTTTGTATGAAATTGATAAGTTAAAAGATGAATATGGGCAGGATGAAGTTTTTGCGAAAAAGTACCAAACCATTATGAAATCACCTGTTTATGTAGATAGTCCACTTGCGATTTCGGCTACTGAAATTTTTCAGAAGAATTTGGATTTATTTGAAGAAGAAATTCGTCATAAAATCAAATCTGGCGATAATCCACTTGATTTTCCAGGCTTAAAGTTTACAAGAACAGCAGATGAATCAAAGGAATTGAACGAAAGAAGTGAGCCTTGCATTATTTTATCTGCGAGTGGAATGTGCGAAGTCGGAAGAATTAAACATCATTTGAAACATAATTTGTGGAATCCGAAAAGTACGATTTTGTTTGTTGGCTATCAAGCGCCAGGAACTTTGGGAAGAAGTATTGTAGAAGGTGCTAAAAAAGTGAAAATTTTTGGAGAAGAAATTGCAGTCAATGCTAGAATTGAGTATATTGAAGGCTATTCAGGTCATGCTGATCAAGAGTGGCTACTCAATTTTATTTATTCTTTTATTTACAAACCAAAGCATGTGTTTTTGGTGCATGGCGAGTTAGAAGGTCAAGAAATTTTAAAACAGAAAATCGAGGAAAAGACTGGAATTCCAGTAACTATTCCAAGTTTTGGGGAAAGTTATGAACTAACGGAAACACCACAGTTGCAAGAGCGAGATGAAAAAATCGTCAATTACGATAAAGTCTTCCAAAGATTGGATGTTTTGGAGCAAATTGAAAAATTGAAAAATCAAATTGACCAAGTGGAGGATGTGGTCAAAGAAGATATCAATACTAATGATGTAGACATAAAGAACTTAAATGAAAGGATGAAAGAAATCCAGAAACAAATTGAAAATATGATGTAAAAGAGTACAAATTTTGGGCTTAAAAATTTTTCATAATATAAAATTTGACATATTATGTAAAATGTGCTATAATTATCTTAAAGAAAGTTGTTTTTGACTTACTTTAAGATAATTTTTTTATGTTTTGGAAGTTAAAAATAGTAGGAGTTGTATAGATGGGAGTAAATTTAGAAAAAGAATTAATAGCTAATTTGAATGAACTTACAGGAAGTGAACAAGATGCCATAAAAGTTTTTTCTGCTCTATACATAAATTCTTGTAGGAATAGGAAGAATGAAAAAATGGCGTTGTTTGAGGAGAATTTGACGCGACAAATTGAGTTTTATGGAAGGAAACGAGAAAAGTATTTGA
>CAMSEX010000103.1 GCA_947057875.1 uncultured Clostridium sp. | reverse complement strand
TTTCGCCTCCATTTAAATGCCCTTTAAAACAAAAAAATAGCTGATTAGCATTTGCTAATCTAGCTCTCTTACAATTTCTTAACAATTTTAGTCTTTTTTACAAAATAGACCACAAATTTATTTTAAAACAAAAAGTGCCAATAAATTGGACACTTTTAAATACTTTTTTAATAATTTTCTGCTTTGATTTCAAAAAATGCTTTTGGATGATTACAAACTGGACAAACCTCTGGTGCTTTTTTGCCAACACAAATATGTCCACAATTTCTACATTTCCAAATTCTATCTCCATCTTTTGAAAATACTAAATCACCTTCCACATTTTCCAACAATTTTTGGTATCTTTCTTCATGTTCTTTTTCTATTTTTCCCACTGCTTCAAATAAATAAGCAATTCTTTCAAATCCTTCTTCTCTGGCTTCTTTCGCCATTCTAGCATACATATCAGTCCACTCAAAATTTTCTCCAGCCGCTGCTGCTTTTAAATTATCAATTGTGCTTCCAATTCCTCCTAATTCTTTGAACCATATTTTAGCATGCTCTTTTTCATTATTGGCTGTTTCTTCAAAAATCGCAGCAATTTGCTCATAGCCTTCTTTTTTAGCAATACTTGCAAAATAGGTATATTTATTTCTAGCTTGTGACTCTCCTGCAAACGCCTCCATCAAATTTTTTTCTGTTTTTGTTCCTTTCAATTCTGGCATATTTTTCCCTCCTAAAATTAATTTTTGAGCTTTTTACAAAAATTACAAATTCCTTTTATCGCAATTCCATCCTCTAAAATTTCTATTCCTGTTTGCTTAAAAATATTCTTTTTCACATTTTCAATATTCAAATCATAATCAAAATCATGCAATTTTCCACATTTTATACAAATAACGTGTCCATGCCTTTTACGTTGATTAATGTAATCATATCTATCTGGAGCATTTGATACAGCAATTTGCGTTACAACTCCTTTATCCGAAAGAAATTTTAAATTTCGATAAACGGTACTTCTACTAATCGCAGGATCTTTTTGCTTGACCAAATAATATATCTCCTCTGCTGTCGGATGATTATACAATTCCTTAATAATTTCGATAATTTCCTCTCTTTGCTTTGAGTAATTTTCCATAAATAAAGCTCCTCAAAAATAGGAATAATTCCTATTTTATAAATTATATAACATATTTTCTCACTCTTGTCAAGTTTTATTCAAATTAATTTAAAATAATTTTTCCAACTTATATTCTTTTTCTAATTTTTCATTTAAATAAATATTAGCAACTAACTCCAATTCTTTTATATATCTCTCGGATAGCTGAAACGAAAAAATCTTTTTTGCATCAGCAAGCATAATATATTGAATCGCATTTTGAGTTGGCTCTGCTATCGCAACTGCGCCTGTATCTTGCCTGCTACAACTACTGCATTTAAAACCGTTATCTTTAAAACTAAAATGAGTCATATTTTCTTTAGATTTACATCCCACACATTCTTTAATATTAGGTAAAAAACCTAAAATCTTTAATAATCTTAATTTAAACACAGTAGTAATAAAATCTAAATCTTTATTCGTTTCAGAAATCGCAAATAAGGTATTCAAAAATAGTTTCAGTGTGTGATAGGAATTTTGATTTTCTGTTGTAACATCATTTACAATTTTTGTGATATAGGTCGCATACGTCAATTTATCCAAATCGGTTCTAATATTGTAAAACATTTCGATCGTTTCACATGAATTAATCGAATAGTTATCTCCACTTTTGTAGAGCAAATATTCCCCAAAACACAAAAATTGGGTACCAGCCAAAAGAAGACTTTTCGGTCTTCTTGCACCTCTTGCACTACACCCAATCTTTCCTAAATTTGGAGTTAACATAGTCAGCATTTTATCAAAATCGCCCATATTATTTTCAACTAAAATAACTCCATTTACTTTAATTTGTTTCATAACATCCCCAATTTATTTCTCTAATTTGAATTTTTTGACACAATTATCTTTTTCTTGCCAACCTTCACGAACTTTTACCCAAACTTTTAAATTGACTTTTTCACTAAGTATTTTTTCAATATCTTGTCTGCTCGAAGTCGAAATTTTTTTCAGCATAGCTCCACCTTTTCCAATAATAATTCCTTTATGCGACTCTCGATTGCAATAAATCACGCTATCAATATTGAATATTTTCTCGTTTTTCATTGTTTTACCTGTTTTAAATTTTTCTACTTCTACATATACACCATGTGGCACTTCATCATTCAAATAGCAGAGCGCTTTTTCACGAATAATTTCTTCAATCATTTGACGTATCGTTTGGTCTGTGTATTCCTCTTCATTATAATACCTTGGTCCATTTGGCAAACTTTTAACAATTTCATCTAACAATTCATTTGTGCTTTTTCCTGTGGTTGCTGAAATCGGCACAACTGCCTCAAAATCATACTCTTCACTATATATTTTAATGAGGTTTAACAAAGTTTCTTTTTGCACCAAATCCATTTTGTTAATAGCTAAAATACATTTTTTTCGAGTTTCTTTCAGTCTTTCTAAAATTTTTCTATCGCCTGGACCAATTTCTTGAGACGTCGCTTCGATTAAAAACACTACCAAATCGACCTCTTTTGCTACTGTAAATGCTGTATCTACCATGGTCTTGCTGAGTTTCGTTTTAGGTTTATGAATGCCTGGCGTGTCTGTAATAATGATTTGATAATCATCACTATTCAAAATAGCTTTAATCGCATTCCTGGTCGTTTGTGGCTTGTTGGCTGTAATAGCAATTTTTTCTTGCATGAGACAATTGAGCAAAGTCGACTTGCCAACATTCGTTCTTCCCACAAAGGACACAAAACCTGATTTAAAATTGTTGTTCATATTTTCTCCTATTCAAACACTACCTTGTTATCAATTGGGCAAATGTTAATCCAAGTATTTCCATCATTTACATTAATTTCATTGCCTTCTTCATCCACATATTTCGTCTGTGAACCAACATTTTGTTTTTTGCAAGTAATCTTAATTGCTTTGCCATTTGTGATATAATATCCCTTTGCATTCGTGAAATTGTCCAACTCTTGGCGTCCTTTTCCTTCCCCATCATCCAATGTTGTATTTCTAATAAATGTTACAATAATATTTTTTGTCGTGATCTCTTCTCCTGTTTGCTCGTCCACTTGTTTTTTTCCTTTTGAATATCTCGTATATCTACCACTTGTTTCATCATAAACATATTGAACGGTATGATTTGTGCCATATGGAATACTTATCTTTGAAGCAGGAATTGCTGTATCTGCAAATTTCACTTCTTCCGTTACATAATGCAATACACTTTCCTTATTAGAAGTCGTTTTATAATTTTTCTTTTGACAAATCTCTAAAATACTTTTTATACTTGTGTATGCATTGTGTGGAGCCTTTTTTGACTTTTCTCTCCAATACAAAGATGTTCCTGTTCTCGCTTTTCCTGTATCATAAATTTGTCCATTAATATCTGAAACATTGAAATTTTTTATGTATTCTTCGGCTTGCGGACTTTGTCCTAAATGCGCATAAATCGCATCATTTTCCAAAGCATAATCAATAAAATAATGACGTGCACTTCTGATTGGTCCCACTGTAACATCTTCCCCAGACACATCAACTCCTTTAAAAAGCGCCATCAATCTTGATTCTCCACCTTCTACAATGATTTCATAAACAAGATAGGCTTGATTTAAAGCAGATTGCGGTTGGGCATTAACATTGTTATCGATCATAAAAGCAATTGGTCTATCATTCCCCTGAAAAATTTTGATTTCTTCCTTTTTCTTTTCAGAAATAGGCTCTTCTTCAGCAATCTCTTCTACCTCTTTTATTTCTGTCTTAACATCTTGTCCACTTTTATTTTTGTTATAAACTTTAATTCCTAAAACTGCACCTAATGCCATAAATATGACAATCGTAACTATGACTAAAATTTTCGTTTGCTTATCCATAAAAATTTCCCTCTTAATTTTAATTTAATATTTTGGGTAAAAACAAAATCCCTCCAACGATAACTGATACAATCGAACTAATCAGCACTGCGCCACTTGCGATATCTTTTGCAATTCTCACATTTTCATTAAACTCTTGTGTATATAAATCCAACATAACTTCTATGGCTGTATTTACCATTTCTGCAAACAACACACTCCCTATCACAAGCCATAAAATTCCCCACTCTGTTGTATTTAAACCAAAAATCAAGCCTAGCAAAATAGCCAAAATGGCAAACACAATCTGAATTCTCAGATTTCGCTGCGTTTTTAATGTGTATTCTATCCCAAACATGCTATTTTTTAATGCTACTTTAAAGTTTTTATTCTTCCATTTATTTTCCATTTTTACCTCATCTTGTGATATTTAATTGTTGTAAAACATTTTCCTCTTTTTTTCGCATCTGCTTTTTTTCCTCTTCTTCCATATGGTCCTCGCCCATTAAATGATAAAATCCATGTACCAACATATAAGATAGCTCTCTTTCAAAACTGTGTCCATATTCTTCTGCTTGCTCTCTAACTCTTTCCACAGAAATAATAATATCTCCTAGTGCTTCCTCTTCTACTATCTCTGTAAATTCTTCATTTTCAAACATCGGAAATGATAACACATCTGTTTCTTTGTCTATGTTTCTAAATTCGCAATTTAGCATACGAATCACTCTTGGCGTAGTTAAGATAATGCTCACATACAATTTTGTATTTTCTAAATTTTCTACTTCAAAGCATTTGGCAATTACTTTGTTTATCAGCTCATCATAATTGCCAATTTGCTCTAGTTCTCTATATTCT
>CAMSEX010000102.1 GCA_947057875.1 uncultured Clostridium sp. | reverse complement strand
GATTTAATTGATGTTATTACGATTGATGAAGTGAAGGAAGAGGAAAAAATAGCACCTGTTTTGCAACAAATTTCACAAGAGGACCAAGAAAATGAAAGTGCAATTTTAACGAATTGTCCAAGTTATGGGGAAAATTATGCTAGTTTAAAAATTGAAAGTATTGGAGTGGAACTTCCTATTTATTATGGAAAAACATTAGATTTGCTAAAAAAGGGTATTGGACATGATAATGATTCCTATTTTCCAGGCGAAGGTGGAAGCGTTATTTTGATGGGACATAATTTTGGTCGTTTTTTGGCTAATTTGCCAAAAGTAAGAGTAGGTGACCAAATTCAAGTTACAACGAATTATGGCGAATTTCATTATACAGTATACGATGCACAAGTTGTGAATGAAAATGAAGTAAATAAAGTGCCAATTCAAGAAGCGGAAGAGAGATTAATGATTTACACTTGTTGGCCGATTAATAATATTGGGTATGCAACAGAACGATATGTCGTGTATGCAAAGTAAAAGGAGAATATATGAAAGTATTAAAAAAAGGAATTGATATTGTAATAGCATTTTTAGTGACTTTATTAATTATAGCTACTTTTTCAGTTGTTATGTTGTCTCACACAATTTTGCAAAAAGATTATATGTTTTCTATGTTAGAACAGATTGATTATTACCAAAAAGTAGGAACGAATGTTAAAAATGGATTTGAAAATTATCAATATCAGTCGGGATTATCAGAAAATATTTTTGAAAATTTGTATGCAGAAGACGATTTGAAGGCAGATATTAATTCAGTTATTAATTATCTATATGACGGAGGAGAAATTCAAAATAGTTCTGATGAGGTACGAATCAGAATTAAGGAAAACATTCAGCAACATTTAAGTGAAAGTAATAGAACTTTGAAAGAAGAAGAACAAAAAAATATAGAAAATTTTGAAAATCTGATTGTTCAGGTTTATGAAAATGAAATTGGTTCTATGGCAAGTTATATTCAGCAAATTCCGAATATTTTAACACAGATAAATGGTGTATTAAAAGCATTCCGAATTGGTCTAATTGTGGCACTTGTGTTTTTGGTATTAATAGATTTGTTATTACATATAAAGAGTTGGAATGAATTTATGAATTGTATAGGAATTGCTATGCTTGCATCAGGAGTTCTTTTGTTTTTATTTCAAATGACGATTTATAAACATGTAGATATTAACAACATTTTATTGTTAAATCAGAGTTTTAGCGATTTTATAAAATATATTATCTCAGATGTGCTTGACCAATATAAAATGTATGGAATAGCATTTGCTGGAATTGGTATGGTTGTAATTATGGGGAGCAATTTTTGGAAAAAAGTAGAAGATTAATCGAAAAATAGGAACTCTTTTCGTTCCTATTTTTTTGTGTTGAAAAGTTGAGAAAAATCCAAAAAGAGATTGACAAAAGAACGAATGTTTGATAAAATGGAAACGATAAAATTGAAGGGGGCAATTATGAACGACAAAATTATAATAAAAAACGCAAAAGAACATAATTTGAAAAATATAAGTATCCAAATTCCAAAAGATAAAATGGTTGTGATTACAGGACTTTCTGGTTCGGGAAAATCTTCTCTTGCTTTTGATACCATTTATGCAGAAGGACAGAGAAGATATGTAGAAAGTTTGTCTTCTTATGCAAGGCAATTTTTGGGGATGATGGAAAAGCCAAATGTTGAATCAATTGAAGGACTTTCGCCAGCAATTTCGATTGATCAAAAAACAACTTCTAAAAATCCGCGTTCGACAGTTGGTACTGTTACTGAAATTTATGATTATATTCGTTTGTTATATGCTAGAATTGGTGTACCATATTGCCCAAATTGTGGAAAAAAAATCGAAAAACAAACCCTTGACCAAATTGTAGATAATGTGTTAGAGCATGAAGAAGGAACAAAAATTCAAATTTTGTCTCCCATTATTCGAGCGAAAAAAGGAGAATATGTGAAACTTCTAGAGAGTATGCAAAAAGAAGGATTTGTACGTGTTCGTATTGATGGCGAGATGTTTGAGTTAACAGATGACATTGAAATGGACCGAAATAAAAAACATAATATTGATATTGTGGTGGACAGACTTGTTGTCAAAGAAGATATCAGAAATCGTTTGGCGGAATCAATTGAAACGGCGATGCGCCATAGTGATAATTTAGTAAAAGTAGATTTTGTAGGAGAAGGAGAAAAGCTATATAGTGGTAATTATGCTTGTCCAGATTGTGGAATTAGTTTTGAAGAATTGACACCGCGTATGTTTTCTTTCAATAATCCTATGGGAGCATGCCCAGAATGTACAGGAATTGGTTATTTGATGAGAATGGATGAAGATTTAATCATTCCAGACAAAAATAAAACCTTGTATGATGGTGTCAGAGCGTTTGGTTCAAGTAATATGAAACGTGGGGATACCATGGCTAAAATGTATTTTGAGAGTATTGCAAAACATTATGGTGTAGACATTAAAAAGCCAATTAAAAAATTGCCACGTGATTTTTTAGAGAAAATTTTATATGGAACAGGTGATGAAGAAATTGATTTTGAGTATACTTCTACAGCTGGGACAAGAAAGTTTACAAGTGCTTTTGAAGGAGTTTTGCCAACTTTAGATAGACGTTATCGAGAAACAAAATCAGATGGTATGCGTCACTTTTATGAGATGTACATGAGTGAAAGTCCATGTCGTTGTTGTAATGGTGCAAGGTTAAAAAAAGAAGTTTTGTCTGTCAAAGTGGGGGACAAAAATATTAATGAATTGACTGATATGCCAATTCATAAAGTGAAGGATTATTTGAGTAGTCTTTCGCTAACGCCAAAGGAAAAAATGATAGCAGAATTGATTTTTAGAGAATTGACAGCCAGATTGCAATTTTTAATTGATGTTGGTTTGGAGTATTTAACTTTATCCAGAAGTAGTGGAACTTTGTCTGGTGGAGAAGCCCAACGTATTCGTTTAGCAACACAAATTGGTTCAGGACTTTCAGGTGTTTTGTATATTTTAGATGAACCAAGTATTGGTTTGCATCAAAGGGATAACGATAAATTATTGGAAACTTTGAAAAAATTGCGTGATTTAGGAAATACATTAATTGTAGTAGAGCATGATGAGGATACCATGTATGCAGCAGATCAAATTGTAGACATTGGGCCTGGTGCAGGTGTACATGGAGGAAATGTTGTTGCACAGCGGTACTGCAGAAGAAATAAAGTTGATTTCAGAATCTGTAACAGGGCAATATTTGAGTGGAAGAAAGAAAATTAGTGTGCCAAAAACAAGAAGGAAAGCAAGTCCAGGAAAATTTTTAGAAATTGTTGGAGCGACTGAACATAATTTAAAAAATGTCAATGTAAAAATTCCACTTGGTGTATTTAATTGTATAACTGGTGTTTCAGGTTCTGGAAAATCAACCTTGGTTAATGGAATATTGTACAAATATTTGGCTAAAGAAATTAATAAATCCAATGAAAAACCAGGAAAATGTGAAAAAATAAATGGTGTTTCAAATATTGACAAAATTATCAATATTGACCAGTCGCCTATTGGAAGAACACCACGTTCTAATCCAGCGACTTACACAGGAGTTTTTGATATTATTCGTGATATTTTTGCAGGTACTAATGAAGCAAAAATGCGTGGCTATCAAAAAGGAAGATTTAGTTTTAATGTGTCTGGTGGACGTTGTGAGGCTTGTCAAGGAGATGGAGTTGTTCGCATTGGAATGAACTTTCTACCAGATATTTATGTGCCTTGTGAAGTTTGTAATGGAACGCGTTATAATCGTGAAACTTTGGAGGTTAAATATAAAGGCAAAAGTATTTCAGATGTGCTGGATATGACGGTTGAGGAGGCATTGGAATTTTTTAGTAATATTCCACGTATTCGTGATAAAGTACAAACTTTACATGATGTGGGGCTTGGTTATATTAAGCTCGGACAGCCTTCTACAACGCTTTCTGGCGGGGAAGCCCAACGTGTCAAATTGGCAACAGAGTTGTCAAAAAGGGCAACAGGCAAAACGTTGTATATTTTAGATGAACCAACAACAGGGCTTCATATTGATGATGTTCACAGATTGGTGGATATTTTGCAAAGACTTGTGGATAATGGAAATACAATTGTTGTGATTGAGCATAATTTGGATTTGATTAAAACAGCAGACCATATTATTGATTTAGGTCCAGAAGGAGGAGATAAGGGGGGCGAAGTAATTGCGATTGGGACGCCAGAGCAAATTGTCAGAAATGATAAATCACATACAGGAAAGTTCTTGAAGAAATATTTGCAATAAACAGTAGGAAAATTGGGTAGAATGTGAAAATATAAAAGATGAGGGGGTTTTTTATAATCTCTCATCTTTTATTACAATTCTGTAACAACGGTTACAATTTGGTAACATTTATTGACATAATGAAATGAATCCGATATACTTTTTATCATACACAGTTTGTGTTAGAAAAAGTAAAAGGGAGGATTTTTTATGGAACAAAGAAAGGTAGGAAATTGTTTAGGCAAAACTGCAGGAATTACACTAGTTGCCTTAGTAGTAACCATTATTGTGCTATTGATTTTAGCAGGAGTATCAATTAATTTAGTGGCACGGTAGCAATGGTATTTTAGAAAAGGCAACAAGCGCAGTCAACAAAAATCAAGCAGCGCAAAGGGAAGAAGAAATTCAGCTAAAATTGGCAGAAGTGATGATGGATTACTATATTGACGGAAATGGACAAAGCCTGCAAGATTACATTATTGACCAATGTAACAAAAGCGAAGATGGTATTTTTTCGG
>CAMSEX010000101.1 GCA_947057875.1 uncultured Clostridium sp. | reverse complement strand
TCCCGATTTTGTCATTTTCATCCATTAAAATATTTTCCAAATCTTCCCTTGTTTGAACATAAAATGTTTTTGGGCAACTTTGCGTCGCTAATTCATACAACTTTCTGGTATTGCTACTCTTTTTTCCTCCCACAACAATAACCGTATCCATTTCTCTTGCTATTTTTTTGACTTCTAATTGCCTGTTTTCAGTCGTTGCACAAATCGTTTTATCAATTTTGACTTCTGCTTCCCAAAAATTTCTTACAATTTCATCTAGCAATTCATCAAACTTTTGGCTCGAAAAAGTCGTTTGTGAAACTACATAAATAGAGCCTAAATTTGTTTTTTCATACTCTTGATAAGCATCTAAAATATCATCTTCTGTTTCAATGATAGCTGCATTTTCTCCAGCAAATCCAAACGTAGCAATTATTTCAGGATGATTTTTCACACCAACAAGGATAATAAACGAATTCGCTTTTTCACGTTCTACTTTATCATGAATTAATTTCACATTACTACAAGTTACATCAACCACTTTCAAATTTCTCTCTTTTGCTTTTTGGTAAGTGATGGGTGGCTCGCCATGGGACCTGATTATCATGGTCGCATTTTCTGGCACTTCTTCTACTGAATTTATAGTAATCATCCCTTTGTTTTCCAAGTCCTGAATGACTTGACTGTTATGTACAATTTCGCCTAAACAATAGACAGTTTTTCCTTGTTTGACTAATTCATTTGCTTTTTTTACTGCTAGCCCTACCCCTGGACAAAATCCAGCATTTTTTGCAACCATTATTTCCATTTTATTCTCCTTCTTTATGTATTGATAGAAGCGCTTAAAAGCAACTTCTATATAGCCAATTGTTGCAAGATTGTTACAAAATGATACAACAAATAAATCAATACTGCAACACTTAAGGTTGTCCCAACCAGCAACACTCCAATCAAAAATCTTTTCATTTTTGCCCTCCTGCCTAAAGTTTTTCTTTAACTATATATGCAGGATTTTCTAAATTTATGACATTTTTACTGAAATAAATTTTCTGGAATATCTTCAAATTCCATTTTTTCTTTTGTTATCGGGTGTATAAAACTCAAATAATAAGCCCATAATCTCAATGGTTTGCCTCTTCCTCTGGTGCCATATTTTTGGTCGCCATATAAACTATGATTTCTTGAAGCAAACTGAACCCTAATTTGATGATGCCTTCCTGTGTGCAAATTCACTTTTACAAGAGACAAATTCGTTTTTTCATTGTAAGAAACCACTTCATAATCTAAAATAGCTTCTTTGGCATTTTTCGCATTATCTGCTACCACTTTGCTTGTATTGGTTCTCTCGTTTTTCTGCAAAAAATCTCGAAATCTATCTTTTTCTTGTTCCATTTTCCCATCACACATTGCCAGATATTTTTTGTGAAATTCTTTCTTACGAACTTGCTCACTTAGTCTTGACGCTGCCTTGGAGGTTCTAGCAAAAACCATAACACCGCCCGTGTTGGTCGGTCTAGCCTGTGTACTAAACCAAGATAGACTTCGCCTGGTTTTTGATATTTTTCTTTGATATATTTTTTCACAATTGTTAGCATGTCTTCGTCGCCTGTTTTGTCCCCTTGTGATGGAATATTTCTCGGTTTTTCTACAACTATGATGTGATTGTCTTCATATAACACTTTTAAATTCTGCATTTGCTACTCCATTATTTACATACTCTATTTTCAGCTCTACCATATCGCATATAATGAATATAGTATAACTGATAATTTTTACCAAAAGCATGATATAAATCGTCATTTTTTAAACAATAAGCAGAAACATTAAAATCGCTGCTAGCATGTCTTCCTTCTTTTGTTCCAGCAGAGATAAAATGATACAAAATTTTCAAATTGTTTGTACCAAATACAGCTTTTACGTCTCCATTATTTTGCGTATAATACTTGATTGCAAATAACTGACTAGCTTGTCTTTGCTCTGAAAATCCATTATTCACATAATGTTGATATAAGGCTGTATAATTATTTCCGAAGGCTTTTTTTATATCCGCATTTTTCTCAGCATAATATTTTGCATCAAATACCAAGCTGGCAATTCTGCCTTCTGCAATTCCATGTTTTAACCAATGGTTTTTTAAAAGTGCTTCATTCATTCCAAAAGCATCCATTAAATCTGGATTTACACTTGCATACACAAAAGCATCAAATAATCCATTTACAATGTCAAAGCTATCATTGGCCTGCCTTGTTTCTGCTTTTCCGTAAAATATATAATGTCTAAGAAGTTCCATTGAGCTCATTTTTTGTAAATCACCATTTTGTTTTTTATAATAATTTCCACCATATTCTAAAGAACTTTTTCTCATTTCTTTACAACCATTTGTGATAAAATGCTGATAGGCAGCAACATAATTGTTCCCAAAGGCAAGTTGTAAATCTTTGTTATTTTCTACATAGTATTTTCCATTATAGATACAAGATGATGCCCTTCCTTCAGCTATTCCATAGGTTTCCCAATGATTTTTCAAAGCACTTTCATTGTATCCGAATGCTTGATATAAATCTAAATTATGTTCCGCATAATAGCGAGCATTAAAGGCATAATTGCTTACTTCTGCTGAATAATCTGCTTCTATGATTTTAGTAAACGCCTTAATACAAGAACTTGCAGCGCGCCCTTTTAATTCGCTAGCTGTTTTTAAATCACGCCAATTGATACCATTTTGGGAAATATAGCTTTCTCCATAATTAGAAGAAACTGTGTACCACCAAGAATTTTTATCTGTGGATGCCAATTCCACTCCCATATAGCCATTATACTTTACAGCAACTGTAAATTTATCTTGATTTAAAGTCACTGCTTTTGGTAATTTTATTGTGTGATAGCCTTTGGTTTTTGTTCCTGTTGAAAAAACATATGTGGCATCTTTTATATTTTTATCATCTCCATTGGCATTGATATAAATGGTAAGATTTTGTGCAGTTGGAAAATAAATACCAAGTTCACTTAGCGTTTCTGGTTGGTATGTTTTTCGTTCAAATACATTGGCTGTGTATGTCCCTCCATTTAAAATACTCCACCCCATGGTCGCTGTTTGCCCAAATTCGTCATATTGATAAAGATGATCATAATTGATATTTTCTGTTTTTGTTACAGCATAAAAACTATTATTTTTCATAAATGTATCACTGTAAAAAATATAATATAAGCCTTTATTCCCAAATTCTGTTCCATAAGAATTTAGTGCAACATAGGCCCCTTTTTGTCCAGGAAAAGCTATATTGGTATAATTATCATCCCAACCAACTATGGTAATGGCGTGATTGGCTGGCTGATTTACATCAGAACAATAGTAAGCTAAATCATCATTATTCCATACAGCACCTGAAAAATAACGTGATTCCATATAAGTATAGGCTGATAAAACACCTTGTTGGTATAAATAACTTTTAATATCTGTAGCATTCGATAAAATTTCATAATCACTTACTTTTGCAATTGGCTTTGCATTTTTAAAATTATCACTTGTGATGTTGGCATTTTCAACAATTCCCATTCCATTTGTTGCATATGCAATCGCAATATTGACATTACCGCCATCATTGTAATTTCGATTAAAGCCATCTTGATTATAGGTTTTGGACGTTCTATAATCCATATGTACATCTGAAAATCGCTTTTTTCGATAATTGGTTAATCCATAATTAACCTCAAACATTGTCGTTGCAGCACATGCCCAGCACAAATTGCCATCTTGTTTTCTGACTTCATCATAATCTGAACGTCTGAACTTTGCTGGTAAATTAATTCCTACCATATTTGATTCTGCCGAAAAGGGTTGGGGTTGAGTTTCATCTTCCGGCTCTTCATACATTTGTGGTTCTATAAATTCCTGCTTTTCTTCTTTTGACATCGCTTGCCATTCTTGATATTCTTGTGTATATTCTGGCACAAAAAATTCGCTATCTGCCATTGAGATACTTGGCATACAAAAGATAAGCAAAAAACTCACTATCATTTTGAAATACAAACTTTTTTTCATTCCATCACCCCTATTTTATAATTCTTCTTTATTTTACCATATCTTCTTATCGCAGACAAGTATTTTAGAGTTTTTTCCAATTTTTTTCAAAATCAAAAAATCATACTGATGAAATATAGAATTAACATATGGGCTGGATAGAAAATATAATAGATATATTTTGTTTTTGGTCCTAATTTTCCGTCATATGCTAAAATTAGCACCACTGGCAAAGTAGCACATACATAAGATATCACATTAGAAACTGAATAATAAGTTGTCAACCTTGGATAATAGTAGACAAAATTTAAAAGAGCAAAAACTACAATTCGCAAGAATTTTTGATGGCGACATACATATAATGTAAAAACAGCAGCCACACCATAATAGCTATAATCAACACAAAAAAGTTTACCCATATAAAAAATCAGACCTACGAGTGGTAGCGACAAATAATATTTTTTTCCGAATTGGTCAAATATGAAAATCGCCATTAAACCAAGTAACAACGTAAACATGATATTCAACATAAGCCAATTTCCTAGTAAACTTCTAAATAACATAAATGGGATTTGCGAAACCAATGCAAAAACAAGCAACCTTTGATAATATTTTTTTAAATTACTGGTATGACAATAGCCCTCTACCGCTAAGAAAGCAAACAGCGGGAAGGCAATTCTTCCTAAATATTTCGTGGCAAAACAAGTCATCTCTGGGACAGCATATTTGACATGGTCTAAAATCATGCTGACACAAGCAATTATTTTTATCATAAAAATTGACATCTTTCTAGCCTCCTTTTACAAAAAAATCCTACA
>CAMSEX010000100.1 GCA_947057875.1 uncultured Clostridium sp. | reverse complement strand
GAAGATTTTTTGCCATTTTTGCAAGTTTCGGTTTTCCACAAAATAGCCATAAATGGTGTATAAATACGCCATCAGCGCCGTCGTTGTCCACAAATAATTTAAACTTCCGACTAATCCATGCAAATTTTTCGCCAAACATTTTGCCATACACCAAAAAGCCAAAAGCCAGAATGAAAGATACATAGGAATTTTTATGGGTCATGAATCGATTCATCATAACCAGTAAAGCTACAAATAAAAGAGTATTAATGATTTTGAAAAATATTGTACTTGTCGTCATAAAAAATGCTACTAAAATATGAGGAATAATCCTGCCTGTCCAGCTGCTATACAAATATTTAGCACCATTTTTAATTTCCGTAAAAGATGTGATTTTCAAGTCATCTCCACCAATTAAAAAAGCATAACTATAATCATCTGGACTAATTAAAGTAGCTATATTCAAAATAAACAGGCACCCTGCTATTGCCAAAAGCAATGCGATAATTGGCCAATTTTTTTTCATTTTTTCCATAAACTCTCCGTTAATTTTTAATCTTGTACTTTTTATAATTTTCAATTGCATCTCGTGTGGTAATTGTTATTTTTTCAGGCAATTTGTCAAGCGAAAACCATTTCATATCTAAATGTTTCGTTGGCTCCATAATTTGCGGTTGTCCCGTTACAATTTTACACAAATAACTAGGCGAAACCCAATGTTTTTCCTCTGTTTTTATAATATGGTCACAAATCCCCAAGCAGTCAATCACAGCAACATCAACTCCTGTTTCTTCTTTTACTTCTCTTTTGACTGCCTGTTCAAATGTTTCAAACATCTCCAATCTACCGCCAGGAATACACCAATATTCTTTTTCTGGTGCTTTATTTCTTAGTTGCAATAACAACTCATTTTTCTCATTCAAAATAAAAGCACCACAGCCAACCCCTATGTAATCTTTCCCTTGAACCATGTTTTCCTCCTATTTTTGAATTGCTTTATTTAACTCATCACGCATCCAAATTGCCTCTGCACGAGTTGCCTTCGCATATTCTGTATCCGAAAATTGGTCTTTCCACTTATCTGAACGATAAGCACACATCAAACTTCTTGACGCGTTAATAATGCCACCTAATCCGTTTTTATCAAAACCAAGTGCGACATCTTCTGCTTTTCCACCTTGCGCACCAAATCCCGGAATTAAGAAAAATGTATGAGGCATTTGCTCTCTTAACGTTTTTAGTTGTTCTGGATACGTTGCTCCAACCACTGCTGCAACACTGCTATACCCATTTTCGCCAATCAATTCTTCGCCCCAATTTTCCACCAAATTACCCATTGTCTCATAAATTGTTTTTCCATTTTCCAATTTCAAATCTTGCAATTCGCCAGAAGACGGATTGGACGTTTTTACCAAAATAAAAATTCCTTTGTCATACTTTTTGCAATCTTCGATAAATGGCTTCACGCAGTCTGTCCCAAAATATGCATTCACGGTTACAAAATCCACATTATCATTGCCATATAACTTATCTTCTATTTTTGTTTTGCCAATAAAAGCATTGGAGTAACTTTCCGCAGTTGAACCAATATCACCTCTTTTAGCGTCCACAATCACAATCATTCCCTTTTCTTTGGCATACTGGCAAGTTTCTTGATAACACTGAATTCCAGCTATGCCAAACACTTCATAAAACGCCATTTGTGGCTTCACTGCTGGAATAATATCACAAACGCTGTCAATTAAAGCTTTGTTATACTCTAAAATTCCCTCACAAATTTTTTCAATGCTTCCAGTATACTTTTGCTTAATACATTCTGGTAACATATTGTACCTTGGGTCTAGTCCCATTACTGTTGGATTATTGGTCTCTTTTATTTTTCCAATCAATCGATCCATTACATTCATTTCTATCTTCTCCTTGTATTATTCTTTTTTTCGTATAATACTAATTATTTTATTATATTGTTTTACGCAATTTCGGTATCATTGGCATCGTATTTGATATCGCCTGAAACAATCGTATATTGCACTTTTCCTTGCAATTTCTTTCCAATCCATGGTGTATTTTTTGACTTTGAAACAATGCTTGTTTCTTCATATGTATAGATTTCTTCTGGATTGAAAATCGTCAAATCCGCAACTGCCCCTTCTTTCATTTCTCCTCTATCAATTTTCAATAATTTTGCTGGATTGTAAGACATCAATTTTACCATATCTAAATACGAAATATGCCCAGGCACAACTAAATTTGTAATCGTTGCTGCAAGCGCTGTTTCAAATCCAATAATTCCGTTTGGAGCAGCTGCCAACTCTTTCGCCTTTTCTTCTTTCGCATGTGGCGCATGGTCTGTAATGATACAATCAATGGTTCCATCTTTCAAACCTTGAATAATAGCTTGCTTGTCTTTTTCCTCTCGCAATGGTGGGTTCATTTTCGCATTCGTTCCTGCGTTCAAAACTTCCTCTACCGTGAAACTATAATAATGTGGACAAGTCTCGCAAGTCACTTGAACACCTCTTTGTTTCGCACTTCTTATCATGCCCACTGAAGTTTGTGTACTAATATGACAAATATGAGTATGTAAATGATTCGTTTCAGAAATAACAATGTCACGTGCTGCCATGATTTCCTCTGCTTCTGGCAAAACGCCTCCCACGCCCAATTTTTCGGCAACACTTCCTGCGTTTATGGCTCCTTTTGAAACGCTTTTTTCCTCGCAATGTTCAGACACAAAACTGCCTAATTGATTGGCTTTTAGCATGGCTTCGCGTATCATGGCTGCATTTTCCACTGGCATTCCATCATCTGAAAAAGCAATTGCTCCTGCTTCTAATTGAGTTTCAAAGTCAACCAATTCTTCGCCTTTTTCGCCTTTGGTCACACTTGAAAATGGCAAAACATTACACAAATTCACACGTTTTGCTTCATCAATAATTTGCTTCAAAGTTTCTGGATTGTCTGGCGTTGGGTTTGTATTTGGCATTGGACAAATTGTTGTAAATCCGCCTTTTGCAGCACTTTTAGAACCTGTTTCAATCGTTTCTTTATGCTCTCCACCCGGTTCTCTTAAATGACAATGAATATCAATCATGCCTGGCATGATGTACAATCCTTCACAATCTAGTACTTGACTTGCCTCTTCTTGTATACCTTTTGCTATTTTTACGATTTTTTCATTTTCCACTAAAATGTCCATTTTCTCTTGCCTGTTGCTTGCATAATCAATCACAGTCCCATTTTTCAATAAAATACTCATATTTTCCTCCACAACTTTTTATTTTAAAAGTATTGTATCATGTATTGAAAAATTTTTCAACTTTTTTATCAGCATTTTACAAATTATTAAAATAAGCAGCTCACATACAATAAAAACATTAAAATAAATACAACTCCGTGATTTCTACTAATTTCCCTTCGATTTTTAAATAAATCAAATACTAATAAATAGGTTGTTATCATTAATAAAAATATTAAAGAACGATTAAAACTTG
This sequence comes from uncultured Clostridium sp., assembly GCA_947057875.1. Lineage (GTDB taxonomy): Bacteria > Bacillota > Clostridia > TANB77 > CAG-508 > Scatovivens. The sequence continues at coordinate 1,450 of CAMSEX010000100.1, read as the reverse complement.
TATCATAACGAATTGGGCGAATGAGAGCACCAATTCCGGGCAAAAGACAAATGTTAAAAATATTCGAACCAATCACATTTCCAATTGCTAAATCACTTTTCTTTTCTATGGTTGCAATAATACAAGTCACAATTTCTGGCAAAGAGGTTCCAAGTGCTACAACTGTCATACTAATTATACTTTCACTCACACCCAAAAATTCTGCAATTGAAATAGCTCCATTTACCACAAAATCTGCTCCATATTTTAAACCTAATATTCCTAAAATCAAATAAATAATGGTTTTTAAAATAGAACTTTCCTCTTCTGTTTCATTCTCAAACTCTTCTTTTCCATCATAAATCGTATAACCAATATAAATTGCTGCAAAAATCAACAATAGAAGTGCTTCTATTCTACTGACAAATAAATGACTTGTTCCAAAATTACAAAATATTGTTAACATTAAAATTGTAAAAACAGATACTGGTAAATGAATTTTTAAAATTTTATTTTCTATTTTAAGCGGATTACAAACACTTGCAATTCCAATGACTAATAGCAAATTGCAAATACAACTTCCAATTGAATTCCCAATAATAATATCTTGATTTCCTGTAATCGTTGACTGAATCGTTACAATAATTTCAGGAAGAGAGGTCCCAATCCCCACAATTACGATACCAATTAGCATTTGTGATAAGTGAAATTTGCGTGCAATATTGCTTGCAGCTTTTACCACAAAATCGGCTCCTTTTATCAAAAATATAAATCCTAATATCATGAATATAATCTCGAAAAACATATAACTCCTCTTTTTTGTTTTTTTATTAGTTTGTTAAAAATTTAAAAATTTTATACAAAAACAGAGTTTAAAACTTTAAACTCTGTTTTTATTTTTTATTCTGCTAAAAACGATACATATCTATTCCCTCTTATGGTAGAATAAACCACAAATTTTAACTCCAATTCTTCTTCATTATAAAAGAATATCGTTAATTTAATTGCTAAAAAATCTTCATCAATATTCAAACTCGCAACGTCAAATGCACTATCTTTAAATTCTACTGATTTTAAATTTTTAATTTTTTGAGCAAGTTTTTCAAAATCATCATACGAAGTAATTCCCAAATCACTTTTCATTTTTTTCTCATTCTGATTATAATAGTCTTGTAAGTTTTTTGCTTTCTGAATTTCTGGTATATAGTTATTGACAAACTGATATATCTTTTCATACCAAATCTCTGTATTAGCTTCTCCTTCATATTCTCGATATAAGGTTGTAAAATTTTGCGGAATTATTTTTCCTAAATTGTAGTCTTTCTTTGCAATTTGTTCAAAATAATCAATATTTTCATCTTTTGTCGTTTTTAATGATTTCAATATCCCCACTAAGACAATAAGCACTATCACACAAATCAATAACAGATCGGAAGAGCACACGTCTGAACTCCAGTCACCTCTCGTCATC
>CAMSEX010000099.1 GCA_947057875.1 uncultured Clostridium sp. | reverse complement strand
TATCTTTTGCAATTAAATCAAGATTTTTTGTATCTTTGCTCCCATTTTCAATTTCTATATTGGTAAGCACATCATTTGCTTTTACGATATCAGTAAAAGCAAAATCCTTAAATCCATAATCAAACAGTGCTTGTGTGTCAATATATCTTTCACTTAGCCCTTCTCGGTTGGTTCCCGAGTGCAATACAACGGAAATTAGTTCAGTGTCATTTTGGATGGCTCCTGAAACTAGGCAGTTTTTTGCTTCTGTTGTATGTCCAGTTTTGATACCAATAATATTTTGGTTGTAATATTTGCTTTTGGGGCGTATCATTTCATTTGTTGTTGTGCAAACTCTATCTTTAGCCAAATATTTATTGGTTGCTGGCAAAGTATAAGAAGCAGTTGAAGCATATCTTCTAAAATCCTCATTCTTCATACAGTAAGACGCAATCAAGTACAAATCATGCGCAGTTGTATAATGATTATCATTGTGAACTCCGTTTGGATTGACGAAATGCGTATTTTGACAACCAAGCGAAGCAGCTTTTTCATTCATCATTTTGGCGAAATTTTGCACAGAACCACTCATATGTTCTGCCAAGACAATAGCAGCATCATTGGCAGATTTTACCATTAAAGCATACATTAAATCATTAATTGACATTTCTTCGCCTTCTTGCAAACTGGCATTCACGTAACCACTTGGTAATGAATAAACGGCGTTATAACTGACAGTTGCCATTTCGTCGAGTTTGCAATTTTCGAGAATTAAAATGGCAGTTAGAATTTTCGTGGTACTAGCTGGGTACATTTTTTCATAAGCATTTTTTTCGTATAAAATTTTTCCAGTACTTTCCTCAACTAAAATGGCAGCAGTGGACGCAATTTTTGGTTCAGCTGCAAAATTAAATTGTGTACTAATCATCAAAAAAGTCAGAAATATCATAAAAATTCTTTTCTTTAATTTCATAGAAAACTCCTAAAAGTAAAATTTAATTATTTATATCATACACCAAATGTCGACAAAATTCAACAAATATTAAAAATAAAATAGAAAGGATTGATCCATATGGAAAAACAAAAAATTATAAAAATTGTGGTGGTAGCGATAGTAGCATTTTTTGCTATTGTATATTATTTTTCGAGCAATTCTAAAAGCTCAGAGTATGAAAATATTTTAACAAGTGATGTAATTGTTAGTGATACAACTGGCAATGAGGAAACTAAGGAAACAAGCAAGATTAAGGTTTACGTGACAGGTGAAGTCAATCTTCCGGGAGTGATTGAGTTAGAAGAAGGAGCACGCATAGAAGATGCAATACAAGGTGCAGGAGGAATTAAGGCAGAAGCTAATTTGAAGGAAATCAACTTGGCTTATGAAGTAGAAGATGGGGAGAAAATTTACATTCCAAATTTGTCGGAAGAGACTGAAAATGCAGAAAATCAGGTGTCATCTAGTGAGACGCAAACAAGTTCAAGTAGTAATTCCAATGGCAAAGTGAACATTAATAAAGCGTCGGCAACGGAATTAACAGCAGTTCCGGGCATAGGTGCTTCAACTGCTCAAAAAATCGTAACTTATCGAGATGAAAACGGAAAATTCAAAACAATTGAGGATATTAAAAACGTCTCTGGGATTTGAGATAACAAGTATAACAGCATGAAAGACTTTATTTGTGTGAAATAAAATAAAAAAATGAATTGACTTTTAATACCTTTTAAGATATAATAGAGAGGAGTAATAAATGTACGAGATTGAAATATATGAAGATGAAAATGGAAAAAGTGAAATAAAAGAGTATATAGGAAAATTAGCTGATAAACGATATATAGATAAAAATTCTAAGATAAAATTTAGAAAAATAATGGGATATATTGATTTGCTAGCTGAAAATGGTCTAAAATTAAATGAGCCATATATAAAGAAACTTGATAAAAATATATGGGAGTTGCGTCCATTAAGAGATAGAATACTTTTTTCTAGTTGGTATCAGAATAAATTTGTGTTGTTAAGTATATTTATGAAACAAACACAAAAAACGCCAAAAAGTGAAATTGAAAAAGCAAAAAGATTATTAGAGGATTATAAGAAAAGGAGTGATTGAAATGAGCAAATTTACAAATTGGAAAGATTTTAGAAAAGAATTGAAGATTACACCAGAAGAAGAGGCAGAAATACAATTAGAAAAAGATTTAATAAAAGCAATGATAAAAGTGAGAAAGAATTGTAATTTAACACAAAAAAAATTAAGTGAAAAAAGTGGAATTATTCAACCATCAATAGCAAAAATTGAAAAATTTGCTCGTTCGCCTCAAGCAATCACTCTTATTAAATTATTATATCCTATGGGGTATACACTAAAGGTTGTTCCATTGAAACAAAAAAATAAAAATAAAGATAAAGAATAAAAATCCCCAAAATAAAACCTGCATTTAAGCAGGTTTTAAGGATTTAAAAATTTTCTGGCACGTTTTTTATTTTTTGAAACACGGTATACAATGATTTTGTGATGTACAAATGCGACTAAAATTCGGATACCAATTAAAAACAATAAAATTATAAAAAGTGTTTTAAAATTGAAACTAGAAGGCTCTTGTTCAGTTGGAGCTGAAATTGGAGCGCTGTTTGATATTTCTGATGTGTTATTTTCTATAAAATTAGTTTCTTGATTTTCTTTTGGAACAGCATATTGCATAAAATTGTTGTTGCCATATTCTAACAAAGTTATGGTATCTAAATACCTTGCACTTCTGCCATCTTCTGCGGTTTCCGCATGAAAGACAATAGAAATTAATTCTAATCCATCTTTTTCACTCATAGCAATCATACAATTTTTAGCTTGTGTTGTAAAGCCAGTTTTTCCCCCAATTACATAAGGATAATAATAGGGACTTTCTGGGTTCATTAAACTATTCGTATTTTTTAAAATTCGGTCAGGAGACGGATATTGTTCTGTGGTTGGAAGTGAATATTCTTGTGTTGCAACTATATGCCTAAAAAGTTCATTTTGCATACAATAACGTGTAATTTTTGCTAAATCAGCGGCGCTTGTATAATGATTTTCATCATGAATGCCATTGCTATTTACAAAATGTGTTGAAGTGCAACCAAGCTCGATTGCCTTTGCATTCATGATATTAGCAAAATTTTCAGTAGTACCTCCAACACGTTCTGCCAAAATATTTGCGGCTTCATTGGCAGAATTTAATAAAAGTGCATACAGCAAATCTTCGATAGAAAGTTCTTCGCCAACTTGAATTTTGGCGTTTGTATAACCACTTTTGATAGACGTAACGGCTGGTTCACTAGCAATAACTTTTTCGTCAAGAGAGCAATTTTCGAGAGTAATAATCGCTGTTAAAACTTTGGTGGTACTGGCTGGATACATCATAGCATTTGCATTTTTTTCATATAGAATATTTCCAGAATGACTATCGATTAAAATAGCAGCAAGCGAATACAAATTAAGTTCTTCAGCAAAAACAGATGAATGAATAGAAATAGTTAAGATAAGTAAAAGTAACAAAATTAAAATTTTTTTGTAAAATGTCATTAAAAATCTCCTCTTATGGTAATAATATTATTACATCATTATATACTTAATTAAAATAAAAATAAAGAGGAAATGAAAAAAATTGATAATTTATATTTTAACATTTATTACGATTATAATTTTAATTTTCACAAATGCTGTAACAGATGCCCCAAATGCAATTGCGACACTTGTTGGAACCAAAGTAATGCCATTTCGCAAAGCGGCAAAATTAAGTGCAGCTTTTAATTTTATCGGCATTATTGTGATGAGTTTTATTAATATATCAGTGGCGGGTTGCATTAGTTCTATGGTAGATTTAAGTGATCGAGAAAGTGGCATTATTGTATTAGTTTCTGCTATGATTTCAGTAATTGTTTTTGCATTAGTTGCTATGAAATTTGGGATACCAACCAGTGAAACACATGGGCTAATTGCAGGTTTGACGGGTAGTGCAGTTGCTATTTATGGTTGGAAGTCAGTTAGCCTTGCTGAATGGATTAATGTAATCATTGGGCTTATATGGTCTATTTTGGGAACATTAGTAATTGGAATTGTTATTTCAGCAATAGCCAGAAAATGGATGTGTAAAACCAATGAAAATCAAACGCAAAAATGGCAAATCATAGGATGTTGTGGAATGTCATTTATGCATGGCGCACAAGATGGGCAAAAATTTATTGGAATTTTAATTTTATTTTTTAGTTTAGTCAAAAATGTACCAATTCCACATAACATTGTGCCTTGGGATTATGTGTGGATTATTTTATATGTTGCTGTGATTATGTGGATGGGAGTTTCGATTGGTGGCAAAAAAATTGTGGATAATATTGGCGGAGAAATGGTAGAATTAGACAACAAGCAAGCACTTTTGAGTGACATTACCACGGTTTTTACTTTGTTTATGGCAAGTATGACAGGAATTCCAGTTAGCACAACACATGCCAAAACCATGTCAATTATTACAATTGGTAGAAACAATAAAACAAAAATGGATAGGGCAAGAGTCCTTAGTATTTGCAAAGCATGGTTTTTAAATTTTCCGATTTCTGGTTTGATTGGCTACTTTTTGGCAATATTAATTTCGCAAATTGTGGGATAAAAATATAAATTTAGTGTTGATTTTAGGGTAATATTTTGCTATAATGAACAGAAAGACTGTTCATTCATACAAAATATTTTGAGTAGAGGAGGGAAGACTATGACAAAAGTATCAGATGTCGAACTAGAAATATTAAAAGTGATTTGGGATAAAGAAGAAGTAACCTCTAGTGTAATTATCCAAGAAGTAGAAAAGTTTCATTGGTCAGATAATACAGTTAGAACACTTATCAGAAGATTGCAGGCAAAAGGTGCAATTAAAAGATCGGAAGAGCGTCGTGTAGGGAAAGAGTGTAGGTTATAGTGT
>CAMSEX010000098.1 GCA_947057875.1 uncultured Clostridium sp. | reverse complement strand
ATCAAAAAGAACCTGATTATCCTGATACAATGGCAAGTGAAATTAAACGTATTATAGATTATATTAAAAGTAGTGATATTTTATAAAAAATTTCTAGAAATAAAATCAAATAAACAGAATATAATAATAAAAAAGAATATGAAGTTGTTAGAAAAAAGTGTAAAAAAGACTTGAAATTTTTTTGAAATATTGCTATAATTAAAATAAGGAGATTTCATTTTTTAGAAAATTGTCAAAAAGGAGAAATTATGAAATATTTGTATATATTGCAACAGGCTTTGATTTGGATTATCACAATTTATTGGTTATATCAAATTGTGATAAGTTTCTGTTCCTTAATTAAATTAAAAGATAAGAAATTAATTGTGAATAAAAATCATAAATTTATGGCAATTATTCCTGCTCATAATGAAGAAGCTGTTGTGGCAAATTTAGTGGAAAGCTTGAAAGCGCAAGATTATCCACAAGAATTATATGATATTTATGTCATTGCAGATAATTGCACAGATAATACAGCAAAAGTTGCTCAGAAAGCTGGTGCAATTGTATTAAAAAGATTTGATGAATTACGAAAAACAAAAGGGTTTGCATTGAATTGGTTTTTGCAACAAAAAATCAAAGAAAATGCAGACTATGATGCTTTTTGTGTTTTTGATGCAGATAACATTGTGGATCAAAATTTCTTGAAGAACATGAATAAAAAATTATGTCAAGGGGAAGAAGTTGTGCAAGGCTATCGTGATATAAAAAATCCAACGGATTCTTGGATTGCTTCAGGTTATGCGATTTTTTATTGGATGATGAACAAATTTTATCATTTAGCAAGATATAATTTGGGATTATCTCCTTTGATTAACGGAACAGGTTTTATGGTAAAATTTGATATTGTGAAACCAAATGGATGGAATACAGTTACTTTGACAGAAGATATTGAATTTTCGCTAATCAATATTGCAAATGGTAAAAAACTAGGTTGGGCAACGGACGCTATTGTTTATGATGAGCAACCAGTTCATTTTGCACAAAGTTGGTCACAACGTTCTCGTTGGACAGTTGGGCATTTGCAATGTATGAAATATTACACCAAAGATTTGGCTGGTGGTGTAAAAAAATATAAAACTTTAATGAATTTTGATGGTTTATTATATATGTTTGGTATCCCAATGATGATTTTGACATTTTTGTTGTTAGGCGTAAACACATTGATGTATGTGGGAGCTGAAATGTCACTTTTTGATTTAATGATGAATTATGTGAGATATTTGGGAGCAACATTTATTTTGCCAATTGGAACAGCAGCAATTGTAATGGCTTTGGATAAAAGAGATATTAAATCAATGATAGTTGGACTTTTATGTTATCCATTGTTTTTAGGTTCATGGATTTTGATTAATATAAAATGTTTGATTAAACCAAATACAAAATGGGAGAAAATTGAACACGTAAGAGATGTAAAAATTAATGAAGTGGCGTAAAAATAAAAATCGAGCAGGAATTTGCTCGATTTTATTGTAAAGGAGAAAACAGATGAACAAAAAAGTGGCAGTATTGATTTCAACTTATAATGGAGAAAAATATTTAAAAGAACAGCTTGATTCAATTTTAAATCAAACTTATCAAAATATTGAAATTATGATTCGAGACGATGGCTCAAAGGATACTACCTTAGAAATCATAAAAGAATATCAAAAAAAATATCACAATATTATGCTACAAGAAGGCGAGAATTTGGGATTTTTGAGAAGTTTTTTTAAGCTATTAGAATTTGAGAATGAGGATTATTTTGCTTTTTGTGACCAAGATGATGTTTGGCTTGAAAATAAAATTGAATTAGCAGTACAAGAATTGGAAAAAGCTGATGAAGCGCAACCTAATATGGTTTTTGGAAATTCAGATTATTATGATGAAAGTATGAATTTTATTGGAAAGGGAGAAGAACATAAAACCTTTTCTTTCAAAAATTCTTTATATGAGTGTGTGGCACAGGGCATGACAATGACAATTAATAATGAAGCAAGAAAAATAATTTTGGCCAATATTCCAGAAAAATGTTTATTTCACGATTGGTGGACATACATGGTTTGTAGCGGAATGGGAAATGTTTTTTACAATGATGAAACGGTTGTGAAATATCGTAGACTTCCGAAAAATGCAACAGCAGAAGGACAAGGGATTTTGAAAATATTGGTTTGGCGTATTCAAAAATTATTAGCAGGAGATGGCATGAAAAATATTTGTGCTCAGCAAATCGAATTTAAAGCGAGATTTTATGATAAAATGATAGAGGAAAATCGAAAAATATTAGATGTTTTTGTGCAAGAAAAATATCATTTTGGCAAAGCAATCAAAAAGGCATTTTATCCACATCAATTAAGAAGAAAAAGGATGGACGATTTTCTAATTAGGGTTTTATTTATAATAGGAGTTTTGTAAATGACAAACGAGAAAAAAATATTTTTGAAAAATTTTATATGGAATATTGTAGGGACTGGCTTAAATTCGTTTAATTCATTATTTTTCTTAATTATAGTAACACGTATCAATGGAATGAATGATGCAGGAATTTTCTCGATTGCATATTCCACAGCACTCATTTTGTATACAATTGGACTATATTCAGGAAGACTATGTCAAGTGACAGATATTGAAAATAAAGTAACAGACAAAGATTACATAATCAATAGAGTTTTTAGTTGCATGACTATGATAATAGCAGGAATTGTTTTTGTTTTTGTAAAACAATATGATTTTTATAAAACAGGAATTTTTATGCTACTTTGTATGTATAAAGCAACAGAAGCCTTTGCCGAGATTTTATATGGTATCATGCAAAAAAAAGAGTTGCTTTATCAATCTGGAAAATCGCTTACGATGAAGTCTCTTGGTGGTTTAGCTTTGTTTTTAGGAATGGATGTGTTAACACATAATTTAATTTTAGCAATTGCAAGTATTATTCTGTTAAACTTAATTGTGATTTTTATTTTTGATTTTTTATTGGTTAGCAAAAAATTGATTGATTTTACGACAAAAGTAAATAGGCAAAATATTTGGCATATTTTTAAATCAGAGTTTTTTGTATTTGCTAATTCTTTTGCAGGAATTTATGTTTTGAATGCACCGAAGTACGCAATTGATACATATTTAACAGAAGATGTGCAAGCGATTTTTGGCTATATTATGATGCCAGCAACTGTGATTACGTTATTTACCCAATTTATATTTATGCCATATTTGAACAAACTAAAAGAATTGTATGAACAAAAAAATATGAAAGAATTCGGGGCGATTGCTTTTAAAATTAAACTAGCTATTGTTGCATTTGGTATTTTTGCAAGTCTTGCAGCATTTGTTATTGGACCAGAAGTGCTAAGCCTAATTTATGGAGAAGAATTAACGCCATATCGTATTCATTTAACAGTAATTATTGCAGCTTATATTTTGTATGGAATTTCATATGTCAACTTAGTTTTATTAACGACAACACGAAATACATTTGTGCAATTTGTGGTGTATTTGCTGACAATGTTAGTTGCATTTATTGGATCAAATTTACTAGTAAAAAATTTACAAATCAATGGAGCAGCCATTTCGGTTGGTATAACATTAGGCATTCAATTTATTTTGTATACTATTGTGACAAAAATTATTTTTAAGAAAATTGAAAAGGAGAATGAAGTAACATGTTAAAACCCCATGAAATTTTCCCAATTGGAATTGGTACTTTTAAACTAGATTTAGAAAACTCACAAAAGACATTACAAGCACTTTTGCATTCTTTTGATAAAGGGCAGAATTTTATGAGCACTAGTTTGCTATACGATAATGGAAGTGTAGTAGATTTTTTGCAAAAATTCTTTCAAGAAGTAAAAAAAGATGAAGTATTTTTAAGTTGTCATTTAGAGAAAAATGTAGAGAAAAAAGAAGATGTTGAAAAACAATTAGACGAATATTTACAAAAAATGAAAATTGATTATGTGGATAGTTTGCAAGTTCATTTGCCTCATAGCATGAAAATGCCATTATTAGAAATTTATGAAGAAATGGATAAGTTAGTAAAAAAGGGAAAAGTGAGGTTTTTGTCTGCAAGTAATACCACATTAGACCAATTAAAAGTATTGCAACAAAATTTTGAATTGGTTAGTTTTGAAGGAGTTTATAATTTAGAATGCAAGTATTATGAAAATATTGGATTAATGGAATTTTGTAAACAAAATGATATTCAATTTGTGTGCTATCAAGCTTTGAGAAGAAATCATATTGCCAAAATGAATTATCCATTTTTAGCTGAAATAGCGAAAAAATATGATAAAACGCAAAATCAAATTTTGCTCAATTGGTTAGTGAAAGAAAAAGCTGTGAGCACTCTTATAAAAACAAATACGATACAAAATATAGATAGTAATTTGGAAGCATTAGATTTTGTAATGGAAAAAGAAGATTTGAAAATCTTGAATGATTTTCAGGACGAGAGATTTAATCAAATGGAGATTGACTGGAAAAACCAAGGTGGAGTTTCCATTGACCAATTAGCAAATCAATTTAAAATAGATTAATTTTTGGAAAGGAAGAAGAATATGAAAATTTTAGTAACAGGTGGTTTAGGATTTATCGGTTCTCATATTTGTGTAGAACTATTGGAAAACAATCATGAAGTTGTAGTTGTGGATAATTTGTATAATAGCAAACTTGAGGTCTCAGATAAAATCAAGGAAATTACGAACAAGCAAGTGAAAGTGTATATTGGAGATTGTGCAGATGAGGAATTAATAGATAAAATATTTACAGAAAATGCAATTGATAATGTCATTCATTGTGCTGGTTTAAAAGCAGTTGGCGAATCAGTTCAAAAACCAGTTTGGTATTATCAAACCAATTTGGGAACCACTTTGAATTTATTAAAAGTCATGCAAAAACATGATGTGAAAAAGATTTTATTTAGTTCAACAGCAACTGTATATGGCGTT
>CAMSEX010000097.1 GCA_947057875.1 uncultured Clostridium sp. | reverse complement strand
CACTATAACCTACACTCTTTCCCTACACGACGCTCTTCCGATCTATGGCAAAGTTTCTTGTTCTGTTGGGAGATAATAAAGGTGCCAAAACGGTTTTGATTAAAATGATAACAAAATATCCAGAAAGTTATAAAGGGCACAAAATGCTTGCTAAAATTTACGAAAAAGAAGGTGGCATGAGGAAGGCGATTGACGAATATGTTAAGTTAGTTGATATCAAAGGAAATGATTATAAATCTTATTTTAAAATTGCAGATTTGTTAAATGAATTAGGGCAGAAAAATGAAGCAATTCAGATTCTAGAAAATTTGATGAAAAATAAACCAGATTCCTATGATGGTTCGATTTTGCTTGGAGAACTATTGTGTGAACAAGAACGTTTTAAAGAAGCTGAAAGGGTATATCAAGAGGCTTTGAAATATCGCCCAACAGATTTTGATTTGTATTATAATTTAGGAATTACGTATACAATGCTAAGTGAATTTCAAATGGCGAAAGAAATGTATGAAAAAGCAGCTGACATTAATCACAAAGCTTATGGGGCACATTATAGTTTGGGACAAATTGCTTTCATTCAAGGGGATTTGGATGTTGCAGAAAAATATTTTGAGCATAGTTTATATGGCGAATTGGAGTCAAAAGCGTATTATCAGTTAGCGAAAATTTATGTGCAAAAAGGCGAAAAAGATATTGCGATTAATTTTCTGAATAAAGCAATTGAAATTGAGCCAGAACTTTTGGAATTGGCAAATAAAGAAAAAGTTTTTGAAAAAATTCGTGAGCATATTACTGTTTCTGTGAAAATGGAAAATGAGGCCCCAGAGGAGGACGAGTTAGAGGAAGAAGGACTCAAAAAGACGCTTTCTTTGGAAAAAAGGGCAAGAGCTTATTTAGAATCAACCAATGTTTTAGTAAGAGACATAAGTGAAAATACGCTAAAGTTAAAAACAGAGAAAAAAGTAGATGAAATCATTCAAAATCAATTGCAAAAAGAAGAGCCAAAAGACCAAGAAAATCAAAAAGAATTGGGCTCTGGCTAAGAATAAAACCAATTACTTTTCATATATTTAAAAAAGATAAAATATAGGGAAAGGATGATTTTATGAAAAATAAATTTGCTATAATTGGTGGTGATATACGTCTTGTAAATCTTGCGAAAATGCTACAAGAAGACGGTTATTTAGTTTGTACTTATGCCTTGGAAAAAGCAGAAGAATTGAAAAGCTTGGGATATAATTCTTTGCAGAAAGCGATTTCAAATTCAGAAATTATCATTAGTTCTATCCCATTATCTAAAGATGGAAACTATGTGAATATGCCGCTTAGTAGTGAAAAATTGACGTTAGAGGAATTGCAAAAAAATTTAAAAGGTAAAAAGTTTATGGCTGGGAAAATCCCAGAAAGTTTTAAAAAAGACAAAGAAATTGAAACTTATGATTTTTTAGAAATTGAAGAATATGCGGTTTTGAATGCAATTGCAACAGCAGAAGGTGCCATTCAAATTGCTATGGAGGAGTATCCAAAGACACTTTCTGGTTCTAATATTCTTGTAATGGGATTTGGTAGAATTGGAAAAGTGATTTCTAAAATGTTGCAAGGAATTGGGGCTAAAGTATTTTGCGAAGCAAGAAAAAATGAGGATTTGGCCTATATTAAGGCATATGGTTACACACCAGTTCATCTGCATGATTTAGACCAAATGCTTAGTCAATTTGACATTATTTTTAATAACATACCAGTTCAAATTTTAGACAAAAAAAGGTTAGATTTGGTCAAAAAAGATACCATTTTGATAGATTTAGCATCTAACCCAGGAGGGATTGATTTTGAATATGCCAAGTTAAAAAATATCAAGACGATATGGGCGTTGGCTTTGCCAGGAAAATGTGCACCAATTAGCGCTGCCGAGTATATTCGAGATACCATTTATAACATAGAAAGGAAGATGTAAAATGACAATCATACAAGCAATCATTTTAGGAATTATTCAAGGATTGACAGAACTATTGCCAGTGTCGAGTTCGGCGCATTTGGCAATATTTCCATGGATTTTTAAATGGAGCGAAATTCCAGAATCATTTGATATTGCGCTTCATTTTGGAACGCTGCTTGCGATTTCACTATTTTTTATCAAAGATTGGATTGGTTTGATAAAAGGTGGATGGAATCAAGTCGTGAAAAAGGAAAAATCAACAGAGGGAAAAATTTTTTGGTATATTGTAATTGCCACTATTCCGACTGGAATTTTGAGTTTAATTTTAGATAAGTTATCTGATAAAATTTTTCCAGCAGGTAGTAACTCATACATAATTGCGATAGCAATAGCACTGATTGTAATGGGAATTATTTTATATGTTGTTGACAAAAAATCTAAAGCGACAACAGATTATGAAAATTTATCTTTTACGCAAGCGATTTTGATAGGAATTTCGCAAGCAATTGCTGCTGCTTTTCCGGGAGTTTCGCGCTCAGGCATTACCATGACTGTCGCAAGAGCTTTAAAAGTTGATAGAGAAAGTGCTGCAAAATATTCATTTTTGTTATCAACGCCAGTAATTTTGGCGGCTGTCATTTTTAGTTTGGATGCATTTGAATTTAGTCTTGCCTTTTTGGTTGGTGTTTTGGCAAGCTTTGTGGTTGGAATTGTAGTCATCAAGTTTTTATTGGAATATTTGAAAAAAGGTAGTTTTAAAATCTTTGCTATTTATCGCGTGATTTTTGGAATAGTTATTCTAGCATTGGTATTCTTAAGATAAAATGGAGGTAAAAATATGGGAAGTGGTAGACATGCATCATATGAAGAAATTGATATAGAATTTAGTTGGAGCAAAATACCTAAATTCGTTTGGTTGATTATTGTTTTGGCAATTATGGTAGGAATTATTATTTTTGTGAATGTTAATAAAACGCAAAAAAATGAAACCACACCAGCATCTGTATCTACATCTGAAGCGCAAAATGACAAATATACAACACTTGGAAAAATAAAAATTGATAAAATTGGGGTGGAACAACCAATTTTGGATACGAGAGAAGATGAGGCATTAGAGAAAGGTGTCATCAAATTATATGGCGGAAATTTACATGAACAAGGCAATTTTTGTATAGCAGGACATAATTATGATGGGATTTTTGGAAAATTAAATGAGATGCAAACAGGCGACGAATTTCAAATAATCAATCCGCAAAACCAAGAAAAGACTTATCAAATTGTGGATATTACGACAGTCGAGCCAACTAATTTAGAAGTCTTAAAACCGCAAGAAAATAGTACTCAAATAACACTTATTACATGTGAGAATTTTTCTACCCAGAGATTAATTGTAACAGCAGAATTAGTAGTTTAAACGTACTTATGAAGGGAAAAATAAAGATGAAAAAAGGAATACAAATAGTTGTTATTGGAATGATTTTAATATTTTTTGGAACCAAGTGTTATGCAACGGCGGAAACTCAAAATGTAATGAAAAATGAAGTCACAGAGCTACAAAATCAAAATACAACTTTAACCAATGAAACAAAACCAAAAGTTCCAGAAAAGCCAACTGAAACCAAGAAAAATGAGACAATGTATGTGCAGGAAAGGTGTAATATTCGTTCTAGTTATTCAGTGGAAAGTGACCGTGTCGGTGGCTTAGATGTTGGAACAGAAGTAACTGTAATTGCAGAATATAGTAATGGTTGGTATAAAATTAAATATGATGGTGGAGAAGCTTATATCAAAGCTGGTATTTTGAGGAGTACGAAACCAGTGATTCCAGAGCCAGAGCCTACTCCAGAACCTGAACTTCCACAAGAACAACCAGTACAGGAACCAGTTACGGAAGAACCACAAAAGCCAATTGCTACCAATATTCAAGATGACGATTTAGCAAAGGAGATTGGTATTTTGCCAGAGGTTGGAAATAATATAGCAGATTATTTATATATAAGTGCAGTTTTAGTGGCGCTAGTAGTAGTTATTGTAATAAATTTAAGTAAAAGGAAATAGAAAAATGGCTGAAATATTAGATGGAAAAGAATTGGCGAAAAAAGTAAGGCAAGATTTGAAAGAAGAAGTAAAAGAACTAAAGAAACAAGGAATTCTACCAAAGCTTGCTGTAATTATGGTAGGTGAGAATAGTAGTTCAGAAGTGTATGTGAAAAATAAATCAAAAGCTTGTATTAAAACAGGAATTGATTTTGAAGAATTTTTGCTGGAGCAAAAAACGACAGAGGAAGAGCTGCTTGCTTTAATTGAAAAATTAAATCATGACCAAAATGTCCATGGAATTTTATTGCAAAGCCCAGTGCCAAAACAGATTGATATTAATCGAGCATTTCGTACCATTCGACCTGACAAAGATGTAGATGGATTTCATCCTGTTAATGTTGGAAATTTGGTAATTGGAGAAGATTGTTTTATTTCATGTACTCCGTTTGGAGTTATGAAATTGCTAGAAGAATATAAAATTGAGTTAGAAGGAAAAAATGCTGTCATTTTGGGCAGAAGCAATATTGTCGGAAAACCGATGGTGCAATGTTTACTAGCAGAAAATGCCACAATTACAGTGTGTCATTCTAAAACAAAAAAAATAAAAGAAATTGTTAAAAATGCTGATATTGTAATTTCAGCGATTGGAAAACCTCATTTTGTCACAGGGGATATGATAAAAGAGGGAAGTGTTGTGATTGATGTTGGAATTAATCGCTTGGAAAATGGAACCATTGTTGGTGATGTAGAGTTTGAGACAGTGAGCAAAAAAGCAAGCTATATTACACCAGTTCCAGGAGGAGTTGGTCCAATGACAATTGCGATGCTATTATGCAATGTTGTAAAAGCAGCAAAATTACAAAATAATCAATAAAAAATAAAATATAGTTGGGGGATATATTTTTAAGAAATATATCCCTTTTTTATTTAAGGAGGTAAATATGAAAAAAATATATGATGTTTGGTTTTCAAATGTAGACATTAAAAATCAGACAAAATTGGAATTAATGGAAAAAAGA
>CAMSEX010000096.1 GCA_947057875.1 uncultured Clostridium sp. | reverse complement strand
ATCTACACTATAACCTACACTCTGTCCCTACACGACGCTCTTCCGATCTAAAAGTAATTCCAAGACAATTATTTGAAGTTCCGATTCAGGCGGCAATTGGTGGAAAAATTATTGCCAGAGAAACTATTTCGGCTATGCGAAAAGATGTGCTTGCCAAATGCTATGGTGGAGATATTACGAGAAAAAAGAAGTTGTTAGAAAAGCAAAAACGAGGTAAAAAGAAAATGCGTGAAATTGGTAGTGTACAAGTTCCGCAAGAGGCATTTTTGTCAGTTTTGAAATTAAATGATGATGAAACATAAATAAAGTAAAGAAAGAAAAAGATATGGTAAAAAAGAAAAATTTTATTTTGATTTATTTGCTCTTGGTTGCTGTTGTGATGGGAATTTTGATTGCAGGAGTAGTTTCCTTTTATATCCTTCATAAAAATGATGAAACCATACAAACAGGGGTATATATTAAAGGAATTAATGTATCAGGTTTGACAAAAGAAGAAGCTGTGAAATTGGTTAAAGATAATTTAGATTTGGAACTCAATGACCATTTGATTTTGAAGTACAAAAATTATGAATATTATGTTGAAGTGGAGCAATTTGATGCTGAGTTTGATGTGGAGGCATCGGTTGATTTGGCATATAAGATTGGCAGGAGTGGAAATATCATAAAAGATATGAAGGATTATGCTAATGTTTTGATGTCAAAAATTGATGTAGAACCAGTTTTGAAATATAGTCAAGAAGCTTTAATTTCTTATTTGGAAGTAATTGAAGCACAGTTGCCAGACCAATTAGAGCAAAGTAGTTATTATGTAGAGGATAACAAAGTGATGATTACCAATGGAAAAAATGGTGCAAAAATTTATATGGATGAATTAAAAGAGACAATTTTGGAAGAAGTCCAAGATATTACGTATAAAAATACTTGTATTGATATTCCAACCTTTACAGAATATCCTGACAAAATTAATGTGACTGCCATTCATGATGATGTTTATCGCCAAATGCAAAATGCATATTTTACAACAGAGCCACGTATGGTTTATGCAGAGGTAACAGGCGTGGATTTTGATGTGAAGGCTGTTGAAAATGCAATTGAAGCGAATCCAGATGTAGAAGAATATGCTATTGAATTGAATTTGACAAAGCCAGAAGTGACAGTAAATGATTTGGGAATGGAGGCATTTCCAGATTTACTTCGGGACATATTCAACAAAGTATATTAATAATCCAGATCGAACTACTAACTTAAGGCTAGCTTCTAATAAAATCAATGGAAAAGTTATTATGCCAGAAGAAGAATTTTCGTTCAACAAAGTAGTACGGAAGGAGAACGATAGCGGCAGGTTATAAAAATGCTGCTATATTTTCAGATGGGCAAGTGACAGATGGTTTAGGTGGCGGTATTTGTCAAATTACAAGTACACTGTATAATGCGGTAGTTTTTGCAAATATGAAGATTACTTCAAGACGAAATCATATGTTTGTGCCATCGTATGTATCAGGTGGACGAGATGCAACAGTTGTGTATGGTTCGACAGATTTTAAGTTTAAAAATTCAAGAAGTTATCCAATTAAGTTGGTTTCTACTGTAGAAGGTGGTGTAGCAACGATTAGTGTGTATGGTTATAAGAATCCAAATGATCCAGAATATGAAATTTCAATTGAAAATAATTTAGTAAAAACTACAGCAAAATCACTTGTATATGATGCTTATAAAATTTATAAACAAAATGGGGAAGTGGTAAATCGAGAAAAAATGTCAAGAGATACGTATAAAAAATATTAAGATAGATATTGGCAGGGAAGATAAAAGGGCAAGTTTGACTTGCCCTTTATTTGTTAACTTTTCTTATAATGAACAATTGGATCTTCGTCATCGAATTTGTAATGTGAATTTTGTGTTGTTTTAAATGGTTCATCTTTCTCAAGTTCTGAAGATTCGTTTTTGCGCCCTTTGTTAGTTACTTCATGAATATTGATTCCATTTGTGAATTTTGAAAAATTATAAACTTTAATTTTTTGTTTTTCTTTATATTTTGATTCAAGAAAATCAACTTTAGCTTTACCAGCTACCATTTTGCCTTTGATGTCTTTAGTTTTATAGACAATTGTTTTGAAAGCAAGTGCCTGCACTTCGCCAGGTTTAATATTGGCTTTCCAATCCCATTTAATGGATTTGTAAGTTGGGCTATATTGTACTTTGCCAGTGTCATAATCACTTTGGAAAATCCATTCACGATGGTCGCCAAATTCTTTTGACCAAAATTCATTATCTGCTGGCGTGTTATTTCCAAAAGTAACCTTTGTTGTACTATTGGCAAGAACAGTATTTTTAAAATTATCTGCTACAAATTGTGATAAATTTTGAGTTGATACAATCGCTCCAACTCTGTATTTTCGATATAATGTAAAAATATCTTCTGTGGCTTTGCACATAAATGGTGGAAATTCATCAATGTACAAGAAGTGTGGAAGTCTAGTTTTTTCAATGCCAGGACGAGATAAGACAGAATGTTGCATTAAAAGTAAAATAAATAAACCAAATGATTTATGTACAGTTGCTCCTAAATCTCCACGACGAGTACAAATAAAGACAACTTCACCATTTTTTAATACACTATCATAATTAATATTATTGGTTTGATTACAAATTACATTTTTAACACTTGGATAACGTAGTAGTAACTCTAATTGAGAGGAAGCCATTTGCAGATATTGCAAATTTTCTTCACGTCTTGCAGCATTTTTGTAAAACATTTTTTTAAAGTAATCGAGTTGAATTTTATATTTTTCAACTAAATCAGGAATTTCTTTCATCTGTTCTGCCATGGTTTCAATTTGGTCAGGATTATTGAAAATATCTAATAAGTTTTCCAAGGTTGGCAACGTATTATCATGTGAAATTGGATACATTTCTTTGAGCAATAAAGTGATGTTTTCAATTGCCTGAACAATAGAAGTTTGCTTCATTACTTCAGAAGCTACAACGCTTTTACCGTCCATATTGGTTTCAGCCATTCTTTTCAAAATAGCAGAAACAGAAATAGCTGCTTTCATGGGATCTTTAAATGCAAATGGATTTAATCCCACAGAATTAGGATTATTTGGGTCAATTACATGATAATCAATTCCAAAATTATCGGCAATTTCTATCATATGTGACAAAGATTCAAAGTCAGGCGCTAAATAAGTTAATCCTAAATCTTTAAAAACAGAATTTTCTCCAGCATAAGAAAAAGCAAGTTTAGATACATAAGCTTTGTAAATTTTTTCTTTACTAGAAACAGGTGTTAGCATATTTAAAGTGAAGTTTTCATTGATGTAATCATTGGCATAAGGACAATTTAAATTTGCAATTCCAGTTCGTAATGCTGTAAAGCCGACTTCTTTGGAGGCTTCTTTTAAGAAATATTTTTTCTCTAAATCTCTAGCAATCATTGGTTCAAAAATCATAGAAGTTTTTCCAGAGCCAGAAGGACCAGTTACGAGCATAGCTTCATAACGTCTGTTTTCAGGTATTTTTATGATTTTTGAAGTATCGCGGTCTTTGCAAAGCACGATTTCGCAAGTGTAAGGACCAGTACCTTCTTTATTGTTAGATAAATCAATTCCAGGATAATCTGTAATGGAATCTCGAATATCCTTCATATCATTGACTTTTAAGTAAATAAATTTAAACAATGGATAGAATGTCGTAACTGGTATATACCAAGCCATTGCAGAAAATGCAGGTCTAATTAAATCCATAAAAGTGCTAATAATATAACTATAATTAGGCACTGAAAATAATAATAGCCAGCCAGCTTTATTGATCCATTGTACAAACATAGATATAGAAACAGTGTATAAAATAATCGCATATAAATATAAGAATGAATATTTGATACGTGAATAGGTCACAAATTTTGAGGCGAATGAAAAGTAAAAGGCAAATACAGGGCAGGCAAGAGCTAACGTGTATTGAAAAGGTCCCCAATATGACACAGATATACCAGAAAATCCAATTAATAACATTTCTGCAACTCTGTCAACAACAATATAAATAGAAATTAAGGTTAAAATATAGGTTGCAAAAGTATTACGATCTGTTTTCAATTTTTTTAAGAAATTGTCAATATATTTCATGAGTTTATGACTCCTTTTTTAGAGAGTTTTTTCAAATTTTATATTTCTCTTAAATATAAGTAGTAAATTTAAAATTCATCTACTTATATTATCTAACAAAATCACAAAAAAAGCAAGTATTTTTGTGAAAAAATATGGGAAATTTCAGAAGAAATTTATTCGGATTACTTCTGAAATAAATTTTTGAAGAATATTTATAAAAAAGTATTGAAACATTAGCAAAAAAACAATATAATTAAGATAGCCGTTTGAGCAAAGTGAATTACGGATATCTTAGTCAATATTTCTGTAAGAAATATTGACTACGTTAGTAAATAGAAAGGGAAGTTATGGCAAAGATAAAAAAAGAAGGGTTTATGCAAGGTGTTTTATCCTTGATGTGTTCACAAGTGATTATTAAAATACTAGGGTTAGTGTATAGTATGTATCTTACCAACCGTGAAGGATTTGGGGATAGCGGAAATGCTATTTATATGAGCGGATATCAAGTATATGCGATGCTACTGACACTTTCCTCAATTGGTGTTCCAAATGCGATTTCAAAATTAGTGTCAGAAAAATTAGCATTAGGAGATAGAAAAGGTGCTAACCGCATTTTTAAAATAGCTTTTGTTGCTTTTGCATTTATTGGATTTGGAGGAACACTTTTGCTATTTTTAGGGGCGAAAATCATTGCTTATGAGTGGCTACAAATTCCAGAAGCAGAATATACCTTAATGACATTGTCACCTGCGATATTTTTTGTGTCGATTTCGTCTGTCATTAGAGGTTATTTTAATGGGCACCAAAAAATGTCTGCTACGGCGCGTTCCCAAACAGTAGAACAAGTTTTTAAAACAACACTGACTATTATTATCGTAGAAATTGTGGCAATTTGTAGTAATATCAACACAGAATTAATGGCGGCTGGAGCGAATAGATCGGAAGAGCGTCGTGTAGGGACAGAGTGTAGGTTATAGTGTAGATC
>CAMSEX010000095.1 GCA_947057875.1 uncultured Clostridium sp. | reverse complement strand
TTGGTGGCATCAACAAACAATCTTGTAATTCGTCAATTTCCAATAAATCAATCACCTCATCAATATCCTGATGACCATGGTCTGCACAAATCACAAGCAACGTATTTGTCCCTTGCAACTCTTGCAACATTTCCTCAAAACTTTTCTCTGTTTCCATCATAAAATTTTTTACTTCTTCTGCATGACAACCATATTTGTGTAGAATTCCATCTGGATTATCGCTATATACCATCACAAACTTTTCTTCTGGATTTTTACATAATGCTACAATACTCTCACACATTTGCTCAATCGTATTGGCAGTCATTGTCCTTTTTGCCTTTTTGGCACAATATTCTGGCATAATCTCAAACGTTTTCACACTTGGATTTTGTTCTTCAATTTGCTCATAAATCGTTTTATAACCGATGATATCCCAAATTTTCAAATTTTTTACGTCCAATTTTTCCCCTGTATATGAATCCGTTTCTTTTAGCACATCAAAACTTCTGCCATATTCCTTAAAATATTGCGACCAACCAAGCCACCCAGTTTCGATTGGTGGTTTTCCCGCATAATATGTCGTCATTGCTGCAGTTGTTGTTGAAGGATATACAGAAGTTATGGTATCAATTTTATGTTTTGTAAACAAGCCATTGGGTAAACATTCTTTCAAAATATTTTCTCCCATTCCGTCTAACACCACTAAAACAATATTTTTATATGATTTTTTCAAATATTGATCAACTTTTTCTAAACCCTGATATTTGGTTTCTACGCCATAATTTTTCAAAATAGAAGTGATTAAATTCAAAATACAATGCTTATAATCTGGCATTAAAATATCAAACTTCATACTATTTCTCCTTTATCAATAAACGTGAGAAATTTTGCAAAACAAAATTTCGCTCTCCTACATATTATAGAATTATCAAAGATAACTTGTTTATATATAAGCGACAATTTCTTCTAATGTATCAAACCCAGCTTCACGATTAATATGCCCTGCATTTGGCATAAACACTTGCTCAGTTGCAATCGCATCAGCAAAAGATTTTTCTGCTTGTTGCTTCACATATGGGTCATTGTCAGAATAAAAACAAATAATTTCGTTCGCGTATTTTTTTACTTCTGCCAAATTTTCAAAATACATGCTTTGGTTTACTGCATCATACTCCTCATTAATACCAAAATAATTGTTAAATCCGCAAACAAAAATCAATTTTTTCACTTTGATTTTATGTTCCACCAAAAATTTCGCCACAAACACTGGTGCGATGCTATGTGCAATGATTATCGTATTTTCATGGATTAATCCCAAGTCTAAATAATATTTTAGCAATTTACTCCAATTCTCGTAAGTTTGAAGTCCAACTCCAATCGGAAAATCTGGTACATAAACCTGTTTACCTTCTCTTTCTAAAATATCATGTAACCATCCAAACCAATTGGAATAAGGACTACTAAATGAACCATGCACAATAAAATAATTTTTCATTTTTCCCTCTCCCATAAAAAATTTTATTTTTTACAACTCCAAAACCATGTCATCCTGCGCTGCTATTACATCAATTTTATATTTGTCACTTAAATTTTTAGCAATTTTATCAGGATTATGCTCTAGAATATTACTATTAAAATGTGTTAAAATTACCTTCCTAGGTTTTACTATTTGAATAAATTTCTCTACATTTGCAATATCCAAATGTCTCGGTTTTGGCTTGTCTTGTATATAATATGGAACATTCATAATTAATATTTCACAATTTTGGTAAGAAGTCAAAAGTTCAGGAAAAAAAGCTGTATCAGTTACAAAACCAATCATATGATTTTTAGTTTTTACAATAAACCCATAATTTTCTACACCATGTCTATGTTCTATGGAAGATGTAATTTCTATGTTTTTTACTTTATAGTTTGAACTTGACTGTATCACTTCTAAATTTTCAAGAAAGTCCTTCAAATACGGAAACAATACTTTTTCCTCTATGGCTTGTTTGGGCAATAATAGAGTTCCTCTTTTTGTTTCTCCGCCATCTGTCATAAACTCGACCAATATATTCAAATCATTAGAATGGTCAATATGAATATGAGACAAAATCATTCCATCTATTTTATCTCCATATTTGTGAATATATTGATAAAACGTACTTGGTCCCGGATCGATTATGATATTGGTATCATCTACGTGGCAATAATATCCACCAGCAGAACGAATTTTCTTAAAAAATATTTCTTTATTTCCTGTTGTACCAAAAAAATGAATAAAGTCTTTTGCCATTTTTTACTCCACTTCTATCGTTTCTTCGTTTTCTAAAATTTCATATTCTGCCTCATATTTCTCAAACATTTCTTTGATGTATTCCAAATCTGGTGGAAATGCTGGATTATCCATGTGAATTGGAAGTGTCAAAACTGCGCCAACTTCTTTGCTATACAAAGCTGCCTCAAAAGCCGACATTGTCAAACCATGTCCTGTTACTGGAATGCACAAAATATCTGCTTTGTAATCATTCCTAAAGCAAATTGTATCACTTGTTGTATACAATCGATTGCTTCCATCATCAATAATATACCCCACATTTTCATGAATTTCTTTATCGCCTTTTAACAATGGCTGATAGCCATGTATCGCATGGACTACTTCAATTTTAATATCGTCTAATTCAATTTCATCACCTTCTTTTACGACATTTATTTTCAAATTTGGATACGTTTTTTGCACTTCCTCACTTGAATAAATTTTAATCTTGCTATTTAACTTTTCTAAAACTTCAGCATGACAATGGTCAGGGTGTTTGTGTGTTACTAAAATAATCTCTGCCTCACTCCAAGCATTTAAATATTCCTCTTTATATTTTAAATTTCCCGGATCAACTAGAATTTTTTTACCTTTCGTTTCAACCAATAAACAACTTTGTGGAAATTTTGTAATTTTCATAATATTCTCTTCTCCTTTATAATAAATTTTCATACTTTTTCCTATCTTGTAAATCGCCACTGTTTAAAGAATTTGCATAACCCATTTTCATCTAATGAAATTTGAAAAATACCATCAATTTCTTGTTTTTGATTTGTTTTTGTCATCACTCTTGTCATTTGCCAATTCACAATACAAGTTTCCTCATTAAAAGCCACAATTTCAAACTGATACTCAATATCTTTTTGATTATCAGCAACCACATTCCATAAATTTGTTACCTCTTCAAAATTACTACATGGCTTGTCAATTGGATTTTCATAATACGCAACATCTTTTGCAAGCAATTCCAAAGTTCTTTTCCAGTCCAAATCTTTCCATGAATCCATAAAATCTTTTGTCCCTTTTCATACTTTTCTTTTAACATCATATCTCTATTCCACCTTTCATTTTTTATCTTATCATAAAATCTAATTCTTTACAATAATATATTTTTAAAACTTTCTAAAATACAAAAAGGAGCTAAGAAATATCTTATTGCTCCATCCTCTTATATATTAATTTCTACCCCCACTCCTACTTCTCTTATGTTTAACTTTTTTCCCATTTGTATTTTAGCTTCCAATGAAACACAATGACATGGATATAACAATTCAACTGAATTTTCTTTTAAATATTGAATTGTTTTCATTAATCTATCATTTACATCAAATAAATGAAATCCTCCAATTGCTCCATAAATTTTATTTTCCTTGCAAATCTCTTTAGCATACTCCATAATATTGCATATTCCACTATGAGAACAACCTGTTATAATAAACAAACCTTTTTCACTTTTATATACAAGCGCAGAATCATCCAAAACAGCATCATCTATCATTTCATCTTTTTTCCCACATTTTCCAATAAACTCTCTTATTTCAAAATCATTCCTTTGTGGAATTTCCCCTAAAAATGTTATATTTTTCGTTATTTCTAATGGAGATTTTGTTAACTCTAAATGACAAACTTTTTCCAATTCTTCTTTTGTCATCAATATTCCAATATCTTTATTATCACATACTTTTTTATATAAGCATTTTGGATGTGCAGTCAATGAAATATTCTCATTATTTAAATAGTCAAACAAATATTTTAGACCACCTGTATGGTCATTATGACCAAAAATTGGCTATTTTCAAGAAAATTCGTAAGAATTTGAAAACAGCCAAAAACTTTTTATAATACTGTTTTCTAGGTTTTTAGGAAATGGTATTATTTTTTTACATTCTTAAAAATTCTAAAAAATACTAATATTTTGTTCCGCAAAATGTTCTGCAAAGATTTTTAAGTCTAAAAAAATTGTTCCGCAATGTTCCGCAAAACGAATTTCTTTGATATTTCAGTACTTTCAGCATTATTAAAAAATCTGAAAGGAGAACTATTGCTATGGATTTTATTCCTTACAAAATTAATGAAATTTTAGAAAACAAATATTATCAAATACCTCAAGAATTATTTACGAATGAGAAATACAAAGATAACTTGAACTCTGATAGTAAAATTTTATATGCTTTTTTACTAGACAGATTAACCCTATCTCAAAAAAATCATTGGGTAGATAATGAAAACAGAGTTTATTTGATATTTACACGAGAAGAAGTACAAGAAAAATTAAATTTATCGGATAAAACAGTTACCAAAGCTTTTAAACAATTGTCAGATGTAAAGTTAGTTAATGAAAAAAGACAAGGATTAGGAAAGCCTAATATAATATATGTTGGGAAAATACAACATGAAGAAATTCCAGAATCAGAAAATCTCCGTTTCTTGAATCGTAAAAATTACGATTCTGGAACAGTAAATTCTACGACTCTTGAATCGGAAAATTTACGAGGAATCAATACTAATAATATCAAACCTAATATAATCAAGACTGAGTCTATCAATCCTAAAAGTGATGATGAACTTGAAAAAATAAAAAAACAATGCAAATTAGATGAATTTGCAAAAGAAGAAAAAACGATATTAGAAGATGTGATAGATAGCTTATATTACAAAGATACTCTAAAAGTCGGAAATGTAACAGTTAATCATTTTAAGATATTAGATAAATTGCAATTAATTGTAAAAGAGAACTTAATCGAACTATTAAATATATTGAAAAATATGGATAACATACAAAACGCAAAAAATTATTTGAAGATCGGAAGAGCGTCGTGTAGGGAAAGAGTGTAGGTTATAGTGTA
>CAMSEX010000094.1 GCA_947057875.1 uncultured Clostridium sp. | reverse complement strand
GAGCCTATTCAAAAATTTTAAAAGTGGCACGTACAATTGCTGACTTAGATGGTAGTGAAAATATTGAAAAAATACACTTAATCGAAGCAATCCAATATAGGAGCCTAGACCGAATATGAGAGAAATACAAGTAATTAATTTTAATGATAAAATGTACCCTGAAAAATTGCGTAAACTCAAAAATCCTCCACTCAAATTATATGCCGTCGGAAACATAGATTTGCTAAAAAAACCTAGTTTGGCAATTGTTGGAACACGCAATATTACAGAATATGGAAAGAAAAATTGCAAAAATTTTGCGCAAAAAATTGTACAAAATGATATTCCAATTGTTAGCGGAATGGCAATCGGAACCGACACTATCGCACACAAAACAGTCTTAGAATTTGGAGGAGAAACAATCGCCGTTCTAGCTGGTGGTTTTGAGCATATTTTTCCAAAAGAAAATCTTCCATTATTTGAACAAATTGTCTTGCAAAATGGGCTCGTAATTACTGAATATCCACCAAATGATGACGTAAAAAGTGAAAGATTTTTAGAAAGAAATCGCATTGTAAGTGGATTATCAGAAGGTGTTTTAGTAATTGAGGCAGCACATCGTAGTGGAACAAGTGTTACTGCAAAACATGCTTATTCACAGGGAAAAATTGTTATGGCACTTCCCGGAAGACTAGATAATCCATATGGTATAGGCGTCAATAAATTAATTCAAACAGGAGCAAAATTAGTAACAGATATTGAAGATATTTTAAAACTTTTTCCACAGTTTACCCATAAATTGAGGAAAAAAATTCTTCCAAAACAAGAAACAATTTTTGCATTAGAAGTAAAAAAGGAATATCAAGAAATCGTGAAAATCTTAAAAAACAAAACTTTATCAGCAGAAGAAATTAGGCAGCAAACACAAACAAAAGATTTGCGCCAAACTTTGAATTTGTTGGTAACCATGGAATTGGAAGGTTTGATTGACCAAGAAATCGGCTCAGGATATTATTTAAAAGGAGAAAAAAGTGACTAAATCAGAATTAGGGAAAAAAGGAGAAAATGCAGCTTGCCATTATTTGGAAAGCCAAGATTATTCTATTGTAAGAAAAAACTTCAGATGCAAGTCTGGTGAAATTGATATCATTGCCAATAACCAAAATGAATTAGTTTTTATTGAAGTAAAAACACGATGTTCTAAGCAATATGGAGAGGCACGCGAGGCTGTTACAGAATACAAGAAAAAGCATATAAAAAAAGCAACTGAATTTTACCTTCACACAAATAGACTAGAAAATTGCCTTGTGCGTTTTGATGTTATAGAATTATACCTAAAAAATGAAACATTTTATATCCAACATATTAAAAATACATTGTGGTAATAAAAAGGGCACAGATTCCCTGTGCGCCTTATGCAAAAATTTCCTAATTTTTATATTTTATTACCAAAAAACATAAAATTTGTTTTGCCATATTTTTTCTATTCATTAGTTAAATCCCAAACTGTTCCATTCCAAGAACTTCTATGTGGAAAATATAACTCATCTTGATACTCTAAAAAAATTGAAAACACATAAAATAAGAAGTTAGATTTTCAACATTCCTTACATAAATTGCTCCACTAGTTGTAGTAGCCCCTATAACTCCACTTGCATATTTATTCCAATATGAATTTGTTTGCAACCATTAAAGCAGTATCACTCAATTATCAGCAGAATAAACATTAATGTCCTCTCTGTCAATATATTTTCTGCACAATCTAATCCACTACTTAGTACATAATCACTTGAAATAAGATAACAGATCCTGTTTCATTCCAATCTTTTATGTATACAGATTATTCATCCTTCCATTTTTTGAAACTCTTTGTTTCTTGTATGGACAAAAAAATATCCGTTATAGGTATTCCATATAACTTCGCCATTAATTCTTTTAGATGATCACTTGGATTTCTTTCTGCCCTTTCTACCATAGATAAATATTCTTTTGTAATTTCAAGGATTTCAGATGCTTGTTTTTGTGTAAGCCCTTTACTTTCTCTTAATTGTTTTAAAGTTTTCATGACGCTCCCTCCTCTTCTACAAACAATTCGTTTCTATATTTATATTATCAAACAATAAGTTTGTTGTCAATACCTTTTTTTGCCATTCAAAACTTATCGTTTTAAACACTTGCAGTTGTAAGAAAATATTTTATTTACTGTTTACAAATTAAACTTTTTGTTTTATAATAATCATATACTAAATGGAGGCACTTTTATGAATAGAATAAAACAATTAAGAGAAGAAAATCGCCTGAACCAAACCGATATTGGCAAAATTTTAGGCGTTACTTCACAGGCCATTGGACTGTACGAAAAAGAAAAAAGAAGACTTGATACAAAAGACGCTTCTAGATTAGCCGACTTTTTCGATGTTTCACTTGATTATTTGCTGTGCAAATCCGATATTCGAAAACCTGGAAAACTAGATTGTCATCATGATAAAATATTCACTGGTCTTTTTGTCAGAGACTATGTGAATATCACAGATGAGCAAAGAAAACAAATTGATGATTATGCAAGATACATTCTAAAAGATAATTTGATTACAATAAAAAGAAAAAAGAAAATAAGCTAAAATCCGTAGCACAAACTACGAATTTTTTCCTATAACACACTTTTTACACTTTTAAATTCCCATAATGTTGTATCCACTATCGGCATAAATAATTTGTCCAGTTACTGCACTTGACATTGAACTTAGCAAAAATGTCACACTATCTCCTACTTGTTCTTTGGTTACATTTCTTCTAAGTGGGGCTTTTTCTTCTACCACATCTAAAATCGAACCAAAATCTTTTATTCCTTTTGCTGACAATGTTTTAATTGGTCCTGCAGAAACAGCATTTACACGAATTCCCATTGGTCCTAAATTATCCGCTAAATAACGCACACTGCATTCTAACGCTGCTTTTGCAACTCCCATTACATTGTAATTCGGCA
This sequence comes from uncultured Clostridium sp., assembly GCA_947057875.1. Classification (GTDB taxonomy): domain Bacteria; phylum Bacillota; class Clostridia; order TANB77; family CAG-508; genus Scatovivens. The sequence goes on along the minus strand of CAMSEX010000094.1, from coordinate 2,176 downwards.
ACACTTTCGTAGAACCATGATAGGTCAAACTTACTAAACTTGCATCTTCCGCCAAAACATCTTTTTCTTTCGCAATTCTAGCAGTTGCAACAAACGTATAGCTACTAACATCAACAGCATGTGAATAACCTTCTTTACTCGTTTCTACAAATGGATTATGTAAATCTTCTGTAAAAGCATGTGCAATACAATGCACAATTCCATCAATTTTACCAAAATCTTTCTTAACATTGTCAAATAAATTCTCTAAATCACTATCTTTTGAAGCATCACAACTATAAGCTTTTGCCTTACCAAATTCTGAAATTAATTCTTCAATTTTATCTCGATTATCTTCTCCCATAAAAGTAAAAATCACTTTTGCTCCTTGGTCAAATGCAGACTTAGCTGCACCATATGCAATACTCCATTTGTTTCGAATTCCCATAATCAAAATTGTTTTATCTTTTAAAATCATTTTCAAATCCTCCTTAAAATTTTATTGGGTATACTCTCCCATTTTTCTAAACTTTTGATATCTATCTTGCACCAATTCGTCTTTCGACTTTTTGGCTAATTTTTTTGTCGCTGATAAAATTGTTTTTTTCATATTTTCTGCAACACCTTCTAAATCCTTTTGAGCACCACCTTCTGGCTCATCAATAATTTTGTCAACCACTTTTAACTTTTTCAAATCCTGTGCTGTCATTTTCATTTTTTCTGCTGCTTCTTTGACTCGTTTGCCATCTTTCCATAAAATACTTGAAAAACCTTCTGGTGAAAGCACTGAATATACCGCATTTTCTAACATAACAATTTCGTCACCCACACCAATTGCGAGCGCTCCACCACTTGAACCTTCTCCAATCACAATACAAATAATTGGCGTTTTTAGGATTGCCATTTCCATCATGCTCTTGGCAATCGCCTCGCCTTGCCCTCTCTGCTCTGCCTCAATTCCTGGATAAGCACCTTTTGTGTCAATAAAAGTAACAATTGGTCGGTTAAACTTTTCTGCTTGCTTCATAAGCCTAATCGCTTTTCTGTAACTTTCTGGATTTGGCATTCCAAAATTACGCTTAATATTTTCCTTTGTATTTCTACCTTTTTGCTCTGCAATAATCGTAAAATTCTGCTTGCCAATGTTCGCCAAACCACAAACCATTGCACCATCATCACTATATAATCTATCTCCATGGAGTTCTAAAAAATCATCAAAAATAATATTTATGTAATCTAGTGCAGTTGGGCGCTTAGCGTTTCTTGCAAGGCTTACTCTATCCCAAGCAGTTAATTTTTTCTTATCTTCTGGCAATCTCATCACCTCCTATTGATTAAACTTTATTAATTTATAAAGTGTCTCTTTCATTTCTTTTCGTTCTACAATTTTATCTACAAAACCATGTTCTAACAAAAACTCTGCCGTCTGAAAACCTTCTGGCAACTCTTCCCCAATGGTTTGTTTAATCACACGTTTTCCTGCAAAACCAATCATGGCATTTGGCTCAGCCAAGATAATATCTCCCAAAGATGCAAAACTTGCCGTTACTCCGCCATACGTTGGATCTGTCAAAACTGAAATAAATAATCCACCTGCTTTATTTAATTTAGCAATAGCACTTGACGTTTTCGCCATTTGCATCAATGAAATAATACCTTCTTGCATGCGCGCTCCACCTGATACAGAAAAAATAATAAGTGGCAATTTTTGTTCAATGGCTTGCTCAATGGAATATGTAATTTTTTCTCCAACAACACTTCCCATACTTCCCATTAAGAAATTTCCATCCATCACACAAATCACAACTTTTTCTCCATTGATTTTTCCTGTGCCACAAACAACTGCATCATCCATACCTAACTTTTCCTGCAAGCCTTTTAACTTTGACATGTAATCTTCCATTTCCAATGGATTGACAGTCTTCAAATGCAAATCAAAAGCTTCAAATGAGTTTTCATCCAATGTTTGCCAAATTCTACGCCTAGCGGACAAGCGAAAATGATGTCCACAACTCATACAAACACTATGATTTTTATGGAAATCTTCTTTGTATAAAATTTCTCCACATTTTTCACATTTTACCCATTTGCCAATGGGAATATCACTTTTATTTTCTGGCTGGCGAATTTTCTTTTTTCCTCTTTTTTTTAATTTATCAATGACAGATCGGAAGAGCACACGTCTGAACTCCAGTCA
>CAMSEX010000093.1 GCA_947057875.1 uncultured Clostridium sp. | reverse complement strand
GATGACGAGAGGTGACTGGAGTTCAGACGTGTGCTCTTCCGATCTATTCTTTTCCCCATATCCCAAGCCAACATCTTTTTAGAATGGATAAAATCCTTCAGACTTCTATCTTTTCTAATAATTGGTAAAATATCTTTATTTCCTTTCTCCATAATCATCGCTCCCCTAAAATTTTCTTACGTTCATTAATTCTCTCTTCAAATATCCTCCTATGGGCTACTCACAAAATTAACATCGCATCACCAAAACTAAAAAATTGGTATTTTTCTTTTACCGCTTCTTGGTAAGCCTGTATCACAAAATCTTTTCCAGCTAAGCTTGAAACGAGCATAATTAGCGTTGACTCTGGTAAATGAAAATTGGTTATCAATCGGTCAATACACTTAAACTGATACCCTGGATAAATGAAAATATTAGTATCACCTTCTGTTTCTCGTACAAATCCATTTTTGTCCGCAACTGATTCTAACACTCGACACGAAGTTGTTCCCACACTAACTACTTTATGTCCATTTTTTTTTGCAATATTGATTTTATCTGCATCTTCTTGCTTGATGTAATAATGCTCAGAGTGCATGTTATGATCCTCAATATTTTCCACTTTTACGGGACGAAATGTACCAATTCCAACATGCAAAGTCACATTTGCAACTTGTACCCCTTTTTGCTTAATTTGCTCTAATAATTCTTTCGTAAAATGCAAACCTGCTGTTGGTGCTGCTGCTGAACCATCATATTTCGCATACACTGTTTGATATTTATCTTTTTCTTTTAATGTTTCTTTTATGTAAGGTGGCAATGGCATCAAACCAATTTTGTCTAAAATTTCGTTAAAAATTCCCTGATATTCAAACTTTACTCTTCGATTTCCACCATCTAAAACTTCCAAAATTTCTGCCCTCAAAATGCCATCTCCAAAACTCACTTTTGTACCTGGCTTTAGTTTATTTCCTGGGCGCACCATAGCTTCCCAAAAATCTCCTTCTATTCTTTTCAAAAGTAAAAATTCCACATTTGCACCAGTTTCTTTTTTTCCATATAAACGTGCTGGCAAAACTTTAGTATTATTAATTACTAAACAATCTCCTGCTTCCAAATAATCAGCCACATTTTTAAAAATTTTATGTTCAATTTTTTTTGTTTTTTTATCCATTATCATTAAACGTGCCTCATCACGCTTATCATATGGATGCTGCGCAATGAGTTCTTCTGGCAAATCAAACCTAAATTCTGATACTTTCATTTTCGTTCCTCTTTCTTACTTCTTATTTTAACAAATTTTTCTTCCAATAGCAAGTTCTTCTAGTATCTTATTTACTTTTTGTTGCAAAATTTCGATACTCGTATTTTCATCATTTTCAATCACATAGTCTGCATTTTGCGTATAAAATTCATTACTTTTTTGAATTTTTAATCTCGCTTTCGCCACTTGTTCTGAAATATTATCACGTTTGCAAATCCTTTTGATTTTTACATCTTGCGTTGTTTCAATAGCAATTGTCTTATCACAAAATTTGTCCAATTTTGCTTCAAACAATAATGGTGCATCAATCACAATTAGTTTTATTGTTTCATCCAAATTTTGTATTTCTTGTTCAATCTTTGGAAGCAAATGTTTAAATGTAATTTGATTTAATTTTTCTAAACTTGCTTTATCATGATAAATTAAATCAGCCAGCTTAGCTCTATTCAAATTGCCATTTTCTAAAACAATATTATCTTTTTGAAATGCTTCTTTTATTTCTAAAAAATACTCTGTTTCCGAATTAGTAAGTTTTTTTGCCATTTTATCTGCATTAATCACTTTTGTATCTTGTCTCTTCCCCAATATTTCACTAATTGTCGTCTTCCCTGAACCAGACGAACCCGTTATTCCAATGACTTTCATATTCACTCCTATACTACATTTCACAATTTAACTTTTCTTTGCTTAGTATTTCCATTTTTAATTCAATCACATTAGATGTTACTTTAATGATTTCTACAAATTCATTCATCGCTTTTTTTAATTCTGCCAAGCCTCCAAGTGTGTCAAACATAATAAGCACTTCAGAAGTATTCTCATCAATTTTAGTCATTTCACTATCCTTGTGGTTCCAATAACGACAAACTGGAACATCTCCACAATAATAACATATTTCTGCTGTGTCTTTCAATTTCTCCAACTGCCCAGAAAGTCCCATTGGCTCAAATTTTTTTCCTCCTTGCACAGCATGTTGCAAGGTCAATTCTTGATATGGCAATTTTTGAATATCATATCCTCCCATAGGAATCCCATGTTTCATAGAAACATAATTATAAGCATCTACAAAATAGTTGATTGGTCTTAGTTCCCCAAAACGGTCAATAATACTCCACAATGCTACTACCGATGGAAGCCTACGTTCACTTGCATGCATATCTGAAAAAACTTCTAGCCATTGTTTTTCAACCAATTTTTCGTCTACAATAGACTTTTCATATTTTACTAATAATTGCAATTTCTCCCAATTTTTACTTGCTACACTCATTTTTACAAGCCCCATTTTATATTGAGGATATGTTTCTAATATTTTATTTTCAATTGATATTTTCATAAATTTAACTCCTTTTATAATATTTTATCAATTATAAAAAGTTAAATTTCAAGACGACCATAATCAAAGTCCAATTTATCAGCTAACATTTTTCACTCCTATATTTTTATCAGCACAATACTAACCACAATCAAAATTGCTGCGATGATTTTCTTTACCAAATTATCTCTTTCCTTCAAAAACAAATAACCAACAATAATATTGGAAATGACTTTTAAACTACAAATTGGTGCAACAATGCTCACATTTTGTAACTGATAAGCACGTAAACTCGCTACAATTGCTAACGGCCACGTTATTCCAGTAATCAGCATTGCTTTCTTATTGACATTTTTAAATTCATTTTTGATATCCGAAATTTTTATTCTTTCCAATATCCACACCAAAATGGCAGGTCCTCCTAGAGTAAGAGCCGCATAAAATGGCAAATTAAAATTATCCGAAATATTAACATCTAAAAATATGGCTACTGTAATAGAAATATTAGCTAACACAGCCAGCCCAATATAACGATTGAACTTGAATTCTCCTTTTTTATAAAAGATAAAAACATTACTAAAAATAATCAGCATCGCTCCTATAAATTTATGTAAAATAAATTCTTCTTTTAAAAAAATTAGCCCTGCAAATATCATAAAAGTGGTCGATAACTGGTCAAGCATACTAAATGTAGATGCCTCAATCCCACTTCTGACAGTCGTATTAATTCTATCCGAAATCGCATAAAAAATAATTGATATTCCTAAAAAAAGATAAATTTTTGGATCACTTGGAAATTTCATTTCAAAAAATGGACAAATGAGCAAACCCGTTATAGCTCCAATTCCTTCAAGCAGAACTGTTAACGCCCCTGCTTTTGTTAATGCTCTAGTTGACACTTTGTAGGCTTGTGTAAATATCGTTATAAAAACAATATATAATATGACATACAAAACCCAGTTATTTAAAAAATCCATTTTATTCTCCTTTTATAATAATTCTTTTATCGCGCTGGTTGCCAAGTAATCGCAACGATTATTTAATTCATTGTCGCTGTGCCCTTTGACTTTGATAAAAGTCGTATTATGTTTTTGCGTCAAATCATGCAATTCTTCCCATAATTCACGATTTTTCACTGGCTCTTTAGAACTCGTTTTCCAATGATTTTTTTGCCAATTCTCTAGCCATTTTTGATTAAACGCATTGACCACATAAGCACTATCACTATAAACTTCGACTTCGCACTCAAATTTTAGCAATTTTAGCGCCTCTAAAACAGCTGTTATCTCCATAATATTATTGGTTGTATCTTTTTGTGCTCCTGAAATTTCTTTTTGCACACCATCACAAATTAAAACTGCGCCCCAACCACCAGGTCCTGGATTCCCTGAACACGCACCATCTGTATAGATTGTTACTTTTTTCATAAAACTCTTCCCTTTTTTTATTATTTGTGATATATTATATCAAGAAAACTTGAATTTTTCAATAGGTGGTGAAATTTTTATGAGTGGAATTTTAGCAGTGATATCTGAATATAATCCTTTTCACAATGGGCACTTGAAACATCTTGCTTATTCCAAACAATTAACAAAAGCTGATTTTTCCATTGCCATTATTACTGGCAATTTTGTACAACGTGGCGATACTTCCATTGTGGATAAATGGACTAAAACCGAAATGTCTCTCAAAGCTGGATTTGATATTGTAATTGAATTGCCAACTATATATGCCATATCCAGTGCTGAAAACTTTGCAGAAGGTGCCATCAAAATTTTAAATAGTCTTGGAATTGTGGACTACCTTTCTTTTGGTAGCGAACTTGGCGAAATTTCTCCACTGAGTGACTTGGCAAATCTTTTGTATAAAGAGCCAAAAGATTTGTCCTTGCTCATTAACCAATATGTCAAAACTGGAGTTTCTTATCCCAAAGCGCGCGAAACCGCTCTTATGCAATTTTTAGGAAATAGTCCAAGACATAAACAGGCTTTAAATAGCCCCAATAATATTTTAGGAATTGAATATTTAAAAGCACTCAAGAAATATAAAAGTCCGATTAAACCAATTACGATAAAACGTGAATATAGCGAACATAACTCAACTACTATCAAAAAAGGAATTGCAAGCAGTACAGCCATCCGAACTCTGATACAAAAAAATAAAAATATTCACACTTTGGTTCCTTTTGAAACTTACGAATTATTGGACAATTGTATTCAAGAAGGCAAAATTATTTCTAGTTTAGCTGTTTTTGAAAAAGAAATTATTTATACACTTCGTCGCATGACACTTTCGGAAATTGCCTCTTTGCCAGATGTTTCAGAAGGGCTTGAAAATAAAATTAAAATGGCTGCAAATAATTACAACCATTTAGATGAATTAATTGAAAATATCAAATCAAAACGTTTTACACAATCCAGAATTCAGCGTATTTTGTTGTATGCACTTTTGAATATTTCGCAAAAAGATATGAACAGTTCAAGAAAAATTGTTCCTTATGTACGAATTCTTGGTTTCAATAAACATGGCAAAAAAATCGTGTCAGCAATTGCAAAACAAAATCCGAAGACACATGTGATTATTTCTGTCAAAAAATTTA
>CAMSEX010000092.1 GCA_947057875.1 uncultured Clostridium sp. | reverse complement strand
GACGAGAGGTGACTGGAGTTCAGACGTGTGCTCTTCCGATCTGACAAACAGACATGGTTTGATAAAATGAAAGATTTGGCGGAAGAATTGGGCTATAGCCGAGAAGTGAAAGAATACAAAGCCAATCCAGATGCCTACAAAGGACATGTTGGCGACATTAGCACCGTGCTTCGCGTGACCCTTACGGGCAGATGCCAAACGCCGGATTTGTATGAGATTATGCAAGTATTGGGAAAAGAGGAAATATTAAAAAGAATCTAAAAAGAGGTAAAATGGAATATAACATTGGTGATAAAATTGAAATGAAAAAACAGCATCCGTGTGGCAGCAAAACGTGGGAAATTACGCGCGTTGGCGTGGACTTCAAGTTCAAATGCTTGCGGGTGCGAACATGTGCTTGTTGTCACGAGAGAAAAAGCGTTAAAAATGATTAAAAAGAAAATTTGACGTTTGTGACAAAATGTGGTATAATAAAATTAAGTAAATTGAATAGTCGCTGATGAATTTCGAAAGAAATCATGAGAGGAAAGTCCGGGCTCCATAAAGAGCAGGATGCTTGATAACGTCAAGCGAGGGTAACCTTAGGGAAAGTGCAACAGAAAATAACAGCCAGTTTATCGTAAAAATTATTTTAATTGATCGTGGAAAAATTTTTGATAAAAAATTTTACTCGATTTCTCAAAGAGAGGAAATTTTAGAAAAGAGGAAAAATTTTTACGGTAAACTGGTTAAGGTGAAAAGGCGAGGTAAGAGCTCACCGGCGTTTTAGTGATAAAGCGCGTCAGTGTAAACCCCATCTGGAGCAACACCTTGCAAAAAGAGATACTTAGCTCTTTAAAGTCTCTGATTTATTTTGCATGAGTGGCTTGAGGTAGATAGCAATATCTATCCTAGATAAATGACTATTCGCGACAGAACCCGGCTTATAGATTTACTTTATTTAATCAATAGAAAATAAAAAGTGAACGAAATTTCTGAGAGTTAATTTTGTTCGCTTTTTATATAGGCTTGTAAAAAATGTCAAATAATGTAATTTTTTATCAGTTTTTAGAAATAAAAACTTCAAATTTATTTAAAAAACAACTTGAAAAATTAATTGATATGTTATATAGTAATAAATATATTTTGAATAAACTAGGAGGAACTTTTAAAATGATAGAAAATAGTTTAGTACCTTATGTTATAGAACAAACAAGCAGAGGAGAAAGATCTTATGATATTTTCTCAAGATTGTTAAAAGATAGAATTATATTTTTGGCAGAGGATGTCAATTCTGCATCAGCTAGTTTAGTTGTGGCACAGTTATTATTCTTAGAATCTGAAGACCCAGATAAAGAAATTTCGTTATATATCAATAGTCCAGGAGGTTCTATTACAGATGGAATGGCAATTGTGGATACGATTAATTATATTAAATGTCCTGTATCTACAATTTGTATAGGAATGGCAGCTAGTATGGGAGCAGTTTTACTAGCGTCAGGGGCAAAAGGAAAAAGATTTGCTACACCAAATGCTGAAATTTTAATTCATCAACCATTGATTGGTGGAGGAGGACTTTCTGGTCAAACAACAGAAATTAAAATTCATGCAGATCATATGGTAAGAACTAGAGAAAAATTAAATAAATTATTGAGTGAAAGAACAGGTCAAAGTTTAGAAACAATTCAAAATGACACTGAAAGAGATAATTATATGACCGCTGAGCAAGCGCTAAATTATGGATTAATTGATGGTATTTTAGATAAGAGAAATTAATTTTTAGAAAGGACTGAAAAAATGCCAAAAAGTCAAGATAGAAATATAAAATGTTCTTTTTGTGGAAAACCGCAAGAAGTTGTGAAAAAAATCATTGCTGGACCAAGTGGTGTGTTTATTTGTGATGAGTGTGTTAACTTATGTCAGGATATTATTGAAGAAGAGATTTACGATGACGAAGAGGTAATTGAACCAATTGACATGCCAACTCCAGTTGAAATTAAAAAAATTTTAGATGAATATGTGATTGGTCAGGAAGAGGCAAAAAAAACGTTATCTGTAGCTGTTTATAATCATTACAAAAGAATTAATAATTTAGAATTTATGGATGATGTTGAGGTTCAAAAAAGTAATATTTTATTGCTTGGACCAACTGGTTGCGGAAAAACGTTGTTGGCACAGACACTGGCTAAAATTTTAAATGTTCCATTTGCGATTGCAGATGCAACTACTCTTACAGAAGCAGGATATGTGGGGGAAGATGTTGAAAATATTTTGTTAAAGCTACTTCAAGCAGCCAATTTTGATACTGAAAAAGCGCAAAAAGGAATTATTTACATTGACGAGATTGATAAAATTACGAGAAAATCTGAAAATCCTTCTATTACAAGGGATGTAAGTGGAGAAGGTGTACAACAAGCTTTGCTTAAAATTATTGAGGGGACAGTTGCTGCAGTTCCACCACAAGGTGGTCGAAAGCATCCACATCAAGAATTTTTGCAAATTGATACGACAAATATATTATTTATTTGTGGTGGAGCTTTTGAAGGTTTAGAGAACATTATTAAGGATAGAACTGGAAAGAAATCAATGGGATTTGGAGCCAATATTGAAAGCAAAAAAGATATTAATAAAACAGAAATATTCAAGAGTTTATTACCACAAGATTTATTGAAATTTGGTTTAATTCCAGAATTTGTGGGGCGTCTTCCTATTACAGCTACTTTAGAAGGTTTAACACGTGAAGCGTTAATAGATATTGTAACAAAGCCAAAAAATGCACTTGTAAAGCAATATAAAAAATTGGTGGAATTAGATGGTGTTGAACTTGAATTTGAACCAGAGGCATTAGAAGTAATTGTTGACAAAGCACTTGAGAGAAATACTGGTGCAAGAGGGTTACGTTCGATTATTGAAGAAATTATGAGAGATGTGATGTATGATATTCCTTCTAATTTGAATATTACGAAATGTGTTATTACAAAAGATACAGTGGAATTGAATCATGAGCCTAAATTGGTAATGGATGAAAATAAAAAGCGTGAGCCGATTAAAATAAAGAGAAAAGTGAAAAGTGCTAATAAAGCAGAGACAGCCTAAATTGTGAGAAAAGGATAAGGAAAATGGGATTTTTAGAGTTGACAAAAGCAAGATATTCGTGTAGAAAGTTTTTGAAAAAACAAGTGGAAAGAGAAAAAATTGAGGAAATTTTGGAGACAGGAAGATTAGCACCAACGGCATGCAATTTTCAACCACAGAGAATTTTAGTAGTAACAGATAGTGAAAAAATAGAAGCACTAAAAGAATGCACCAGATTTACTTTTGATGCTCCTGTTATTTTGCTTGTGTGCTATGATAAAAATGAATCTTGGAAACGAAAACAGGATGGTCATGATGAAGGAATTGTTGATTGTAGTATTGTTTCCACACATATGATGTTACAAATTACCGAATTAGGTTTAGGTTCTACATGGGTTGGTTCATTTGACATTAACAAAGCAAGAAAAATTTTAAAAGTTCCAGAGAATTTTGAAATTGTCAATTTATTACCATTTGGTTATCCAGCGGAAGATGCACTTCCAAGTGCAAAGCATGAAGAAAGAAAGGACTTACAAGAAACAGTTTTTTGGAATGAATTTTAATTGATAAAGTCTAGCAGGTAGTTTGGGCTACCTGTTTTTCTATAAAAGACAGAGCATGTCATTTGGTAGAGAAGTTTCAAATTGCATTTTTTGTTTTGTGAGAGGATGAAAAAATACAATTTTATAGGCATGAAGTGCTTGACGTGAAATTAGTTTTGAAGCACTTCCATATAAAGTATCTCCTAAAATGGAATGCCCAATATATTTTGAATGGACACGAATTTGGTGTGTTCTACCAGTTTCTAAATTGAACTCTACAAGGCAGTAATTTTCAAAATTTTGGATTAATTCAAAGTGTGTAATTGCTTTTTGACCATTTGGACTTATTTCACGTTCAATAATGCTATTTTCTTTGCGACTAATAGGAGCATTAATGATACCAGTTTTTTGAGACAAATTTCCGGTTAAAATAGCTTGATAACTTTTTTCAAAAGTATGATGTTGCATCTGACGACTTAGATTTTCCTGTACATATTCATTTTTGGCAAAAATAACAAGTCCAGAAGTATCTTTGTCTAAGCGATTAACGGGGCGAATTTTGGTTTTAATATGATTTTGCATAAAATAATATTGAATTCCATTTGATAGACTATCAGAAAAATGAGCCATAGAAGGATGAACTGGAAGATTAGGTGATTTGTTAACAATTAACATTGTTGCATCTTCAAAAATAATATTTAAATCCATTTTGATAGGAACTATATTTTCACTCTTTTCATTAAAGGAAATATCAGCAATAATTTCATCATTTAAGTTTAAAAAAGTATGGGGAGAAGCGATTTTTTTATTTACAAGGATTTTCTGGTTTCTTTTTAATTTTAAAATCAGTCTATCGGAAATAAGAAAATGCTTTTTTAAAACATCTTTTACGGTTTTATATAGATTATTGGTATTTTTAAATTCTAATTTCATGAAAATATTTTAACATAAAGTCACGTATTTTGCAATAAAAAACAGGAAACCTATGTTGCAGATTTCCTGTTTTTGTGTGTCAGCAATCCAGAAAGATGGAAACATTACCAGATGGCTCATTGAACCATACTTTTATGGCTACTTTGTTTCTAATTTCTAGAGCGTCATATTGCGAGTTAGAAACATGAACTGGATACGATCTTCCCTGATATCCAATATAGATTACATTGTTTCCAACTTTTTTGAGGACAATACCATAAACGCGTTCTTTTTCTCTCCGTTTGTGGAGAAAATAAAAAATTGTGCTGCCAGTGCCCAATGTTGCCAGCAGAGCAATAATAATTGCCATGAACTGCTCCTTTCATTCTAATTATTCTAAGTTAATAAACAACTTAAATATTATATCAGTTTTGGAGATAATTTGCAAGAAATTTTAAAAAATAAGTAATCTTTAAAAATCGCAAAATTTGCTTGAAACTTGAAAAACTTTGTGATAGAATGAATTAGTCTAAAGTATTTAGGCGAATCAAAAATATAAGGAGGTAAATATGATTTATTCAGAAGAAGTAGAACATATGTGTAAGGTAGCTAAAGGAGCTAAACACGACCCAGCACCAATTCCAGAAGAAGGAAAATGGGTAAAAGCAAAAGAAATTAAAGATAT
>CAMSEX010000091.1 GCA_947057875.1 uncultured Clostridium sp. | reverse complement strand
AAAGTAAATGTAGAAGGGAAGACTGCAATTATCAAAGGGGTGAAAAGATTGCATGGTGCGAATGTCGAAAGTACGGATTTGCGAGGCGGAGCATCTCTTGTTATTGCAGGTGTGGTGGCACGAGGAACAACCAAAGTGAAAAAAGTCGAATATATTTTAAGAGGTTATGATAATTTAGATAGAAAATTAAATTCTTTAGGTGCCAATATTGTGCGAGAAGAAGGAGTTGAAGATTAATTTGAAAAAAACGAGAATGGCTGTAAATTCTACAGCCTCACAGAAAAAGGACAAACTGTCAAAAAAAACATTAGAAAAAAAGAAACCTTTTACAGAGCTGATGATTGCGCTTGTTATTATTGTAGCAGCCATTGTTTTTGTACTGGTTTCAGGAACGTTTGATGTGGCGGAAATTGTGGTTGAAAACAATCAGATAATTTCTGCAGAAAAAATGATTAGTTTTTCAGGGATTCAGAAAGGAACTAATATTTTTGCGGTTTCTAAAAAAAATGTCAAAAATCGTTTGAAGGAACTTTCTTATATCAATGATGTAAAGATAAGAAGAATTTGGCCGAATCAAATTGAGTTAGAAGTGGAAGAGCGAACTGTGGATTTTGCTTTGCAACTAGCAGGTAGTTATGTCTATATTGACAAACAAGGGTATGTTTTAGAAATTTCAACACAGCCTTTGCAAGTTCCAATCATTATTGGTTTTACAACAGATTTGAGTAATATTAAGGAAAATGATCAATTGGTGCAAGAAGATTTGCAAAAAATGAATATGATTTTGAAAATTATGGAAACAGCTCAAAATGTGAATTTAGAAAAATTGATTACAAGGATTGACGTTTCTAATAAAATGAATTATACTATTTACTTAGATACAGAAAATAAAATTGCTTATTTGGGAGATGGTAGTCAGCTAAATATTCGCTTTTTGTATGTTAAGAAATTGCTGGAATATTATCAAGGAAAATCTGGCGAAATCGTAGTCAATGTAGATTTGAATTCAGAATATGTATATTTTAGAGAAACAGTGTAGAAAGGAACGAACCATGAGTAAATTTAAAATCGGAATTTTATTGGGATTTATTTGTATGTTGCTAACCATTGGAATTTGCATTCAAATTAAAACAGTGAATGATTCTTCTACTGGAGTTGGGAAAACACATACAGAAAATGAACTGAGAGATAGTGTTTTAAAGTGGAAAGAAAAGTATGAGCGTTTGTATGAGGAGGAAACAGACAAAGAAACTGAATTAGAAAATTTAAGACAAACGATTTCGACACAAGATACAGATTCTGCTGATTTGAGCAAACAATTGGAAAATTATAATATGTTACTTGGTCTCCACGAAGTAACTGGACAAGGGCTGGTAATTACAGTAAAAGATGCTAACAATTCAACACTTGCTGGGAAAGTAGATTTAGCAAGTTATTTGGTACATGACGGCGATTTGTTGGAAATTGTGAATGCACTAAGAGAAGCAGGCGCAGAAGCAATTTCGATTAATGATGAGCGTATTGTAAATCAGACTGCCATTACTTGTGCAGGTAATATTATCAAAATTAATGATAAAAAGGAAAGTTCTCCATTTGTGATTCGTGCCATTGGTTTGGTGGAAAGACTGAAAGGTGCTTTGGCAATGCCGGGAGGTTACTTATATCGTTTGGAAAATGAATTTGGATTGCAAGTAGAAATCAAAGAGTCGAATAATGTGGTTATTCCAAAATATGATGGAATTTATAATTTTCAATATGCTGAAAATGTAGAATAGGAGGAAAATGATTTTGAAAGGAAAAGGAATTTTGAGTATTTCTATTGGCTGTGCTGCTTTTATTTTGACAATGGTTATGTTTACTCAATTTAAAACAATTGAATATACAGATATTGTTGCCATGGAAACCATGCGTGAGACGGAGCTTCGCACGAAATTGGCGGAATGGAAAGAAAAATATGCTGAGGTCGAAACGAAATTAATGGATACCAATGCCAAAATTGCTGAATATAAAAGTCAAATGTCTTCTGAGCAAGATGCAACAAATTTGCTGAGGCAAGAAGTGGAAGAGGCACAAAAGTATTTGGGCAATACGGATGTGCGTGGCGAAGGCATTATTGTAACATTGGAAGATAGTAGTAAAAAGGAAATTGAAAGATTGGATTTGATTAATTTAATCAATGAACTGAAAATTGCAGGCGCAGAAGCGATTTCGATTAATGATGAACGTATTGTTTCTGTTTCGGATGTTGCTTCGATTAATTATGGAATGATTTTGATTAATGGCAGAAGAACATCAACACCTTATATAGTAAAAGCAATTGGAGATAGAAAACATTTAGAAAGTGCGATTACGATTAAAGGTGGTTTTTTAGATGAAATGCGAAAAGTGGAGGAAAAGACCGTTGGTTATAGTGTTGAGGAAAACATTGTGATTACAAAATACCAAGGGGAAATGCCATTAGAATATATGAAAAAGGAGGAGAAAAAATGATTTATATTTGCATTTTGATTGGCTGTATTGCAGGAGCTTTGGTTGGCATGAATGCACCAGTAATACCTTATACGTATTCGATTTATTTGTCGATTGCGATTATAGCGGCTTTGGATACCGTTTTTGGTGGAATTTCATCAGTCATTAAAAAGAATTTTGATTTAAAAATATTTTTGTCTGGTTTTTTTGGAAATGCTATTTTGTCAATGCTACTGACATACTTGGGGCAAAAATTAAATGTTGATATTTATTTGGCTGCTATTTTCGTGTTTGTTTGGAGAATGTTTAATAATTTGGGAATTATCCGAAGATACTATATTGAAAAGTGGACCATGATTTTTCAAGAAAAAATAAAAAATGAAAATCATAAAAAACAGGAAAATGTGGCAGAATAAGGATGTCAAGAACAATATTACAAAATTGTAACAAAAATATTACAAAAATGTGTCAATGAGTCTTGACTTTTTTTCAAAAATGTAATATTCTTAATCTACCGATTTAAGAAAGGGAAATGAAAAAAATTAAATAGTAACTAAAAAATAAAATGGAGGAATGTAACTTGGCAATAGGGGATATAATCGTTGGTATCGATATTGGAACCTCCAAGGTAAGTACATTTGTGGGTGAAGTCAATAATTTTAACCAGATTGAGATTATTTGCAGCACAACCAGTAAATGCTCTGCCATCAAAAAAGGTGTTATTGTAGAGGAAGAAGAACTGAGTATCGCCATAGCAAAAACCATCAAAGAAGTAGAAGAAATTTCAAATTTAACCATTAATTCTGCTTATACAACTATACCAGGCAAGTATATAACAATTGTACAAAACAGTATCGTAAAAGAAGCAAAAGATAAGTTTGCTGGCATATCCGTAAGAGATGTTGCTTCAGCTATTATACAGGTAAGAGATATTGAAATCCCAGAAGATAAAGTACTAATTGACATAGTACCAGATAAGTTCATACTGGAAGATGGCAAAACAGTGCAAGATCCTGTTGGTAAGTTTAGTTCAAATTTTACCCTAACGGCTCAAATTATTTTAGCAGACAAAGAATATATGAAACAAATTACATCGATTTTTAAAAAAGCGGGAATTGATATTGATGGGGTTGTGCCAACAACGCTTGCTGAGAGAAATTTGATTTTAGATACCAATGAGCTCACAGATAATATCATGATTTTGGATATGGGGGCAGGCAATACAGAAATTGGTATTTTTAATGGTTCTTCTTTTGTTTACACTAATACAATTGCCCTAGGGGGAGATAATATCACAAGTGATATTAGTTACGTTTTGGGAATTTCCACAGAAGAAGCAGATAAGCTCAAAAGGCAATATGGCTTGGCGCTGAAATCTTTCATTGATAATGATAACAATATTGTTTTAAATACTTGCCGAGATGAAAAAAATAGAACCATCAAAAGTTCTGATTTAGTGGAAATTATTGAAGCCAGAATTGAGGAAATTTTTAGTCTAGTCAATAAAGATATTACAGCTTATGGTGCTAAAAATAATATCAATAATGTGATTTTGACTGGAGAGGGAATTGTCAATATCAACAAAAGTGATATGGCTGGAAAAATTATTTTGAACATTCCTGTAAAAGTTGCAACAGGAAGGTTGATGAATACTGTCAAACCAGCGTACCGTGTGAGTTTTGCTTTAGTCAGATATGTAGCAGCAAGACCATATGCTAAAACAGTATCCAGTAGTATTGGTACAAAAACAGAAAAAAGCATTGTAAAAGGGATATTAGAAAAAATAAAAGATTTTTTTTATTCGTAAAATAGATGTAAATGATATAGGTTTTAAATATAAAAAGGAGGATATACCCTATGATAATGGATAATAATGAGGAATTAAATTATATGATGGATGGAGCAGCAACAATCAAAGTAATTGGTATTGGAGGTGCTGGTAACAATGCTGTTAATCGCATGATTGAAAGTGGTATCAAAAATGTTGAGTTTATTGCAGTCAATACAGATAGACAAGCTCTGGATTATTCAAAAGCTAATTCCAAAATCCAAATCGGAGAAAAATTGACAAGAGGTCTTGGTGCTGGTGCAAACCCTGATATTGGAACACAAGCTGCAGAAGAAAGTAGAGCCGAAATTGCAGAAGTACTAAAAGGTGCTGATATGGTGTTTGTGACTGCTGGAATGGGCGGTGGAACTGGAACTGGAGCAGCTCCAATTGTTGCTGCAACGGCAAAAGAATTGGGGATTTTAACAATTGGTGTTGTCACGAAACCATTTACGTTTGAAGGGAAAAAAAGACTAGCTCAAGCAGAGCGAGGTGTTGCTTCTTTAAAAGGAAAAGTTGACACATTAGTAGTGATTCCAAATGATAAATTGTTACAAGTCATTGACAGAAAAACTTCGATTGTAGAAGCTTTCCGTATGGCAGATGATGTGCTAAGACAAGGTGTACAAGGTATATCTGATTTGATTGCAATTCCGGGTGTAATTAACCTAGATTTTGCAGATGTTAAGACAATTATGTTAAATCAAGGAATGGCGCATATGGGTATTGGTAATGCAAGTGGAGAAAATAGGGCAGAAGATGCTGCAAAACAAGCGATTCAAAGTCCATTACTTGAAACTTCTATTGAAGGTGCAAGAGGTGTTATTATCAATATTACAGGTGGTTCTGATATTGGTTTGCATGAAGCCAACACAGCTGCTGAATTAATTCAACGCAATAGATCGGAAGAGCGTCGTGTAGGGAAAGAGTGTAGGTTATAGTGTA
>CAMSEX010000090.1 GCA_947057875.1 uncultured Clostridium sp. | reverse complement strand
GTGGCAAAATTATGAGAATTTTTAAAAGGGTGCAGAAGACTGCGCCTTTAAATTTCGAAAATTTCTTGGCAAAGCAAAAAAGAAGAAGTATAGAAGTATAATCAATATAAGATAAAAAGTTAAACATATTGTATTCAATAAAAAAAGACACAACTTTGTGTCTTTTATGTGACAAAATTGTGAAAATTATGTAAATTTTAAGAATTGATTAAAATTCAATTTTTCTTATAATAATATTTTAGGCAAATATCTTCAAAACCTAGTTTTCGGTAAAGATTAGCAGGGTAGTAACCATCTTCTGTTTGCAAAAAAGCAAGTTGCAAATTTTTATTTTTACACATTTGCAATTGCTGTTTTACGATTTCCTTGCCAACTCCTTGATTTCGGAATTGTTTTTTAACAGCTAATCCGTAAATTCCATAAATTTCATTATCGTATACACCTTGTGTAATGCCTACAATTTCGTTATTGATTTTTGCAAATAAAAATTCACATGTAAAGTTATTTTGTGGTTTTGTATAATTGGCGTAGACTTCTTGGTAAGTAATATCTAAATCGCCATAAGGGTCTTGAGGGTCGCCTGTTTGATAAGCTTTTATTAATTCTTCACTATACAATTTCATATCGTTTGTTGGTTCTAATGTTACCTCAAAAGGACAATTTGTTTTAATAAATTTTATTTAGGTCTTTATAAATTTGCCAAACTTCACTTGAAACTAATTCATAAGCATCGTCCAAAAATGTTTTTTTCGTGGGCGAAGTGTATACTACAATATCTCTGTTTTTGGCTTTTATTTTTGTACTTGCTTCTTGCATAATTTTGTCAAAATCTTCTTTAGTATTAGCATTGATGTCTGTAATAAAATTGAAGTAGACATCTTTGATTTGATTGTGATAAAAAATATTATATTTTTCATATTTGTCAACACCACTAAAAGCAAAACCTAAACTAGAATAAAGGTGGAAATATTCTAATTTTTTTATTAATTCTAAATCCATAATAAACTCCTTGATTTTATTGATTAAAGTATAACATAATGTTTTTTGATTTTCTAGTCAGATATAGCAAAAAAATTAAAATATGTTTGTTTTTTATTATAATACAAAAATAAAGAAAACAGATTTAATAGAATCTTAAGAATTGTGGGGATTGATTTTACAGGTATTTTGTGATATAATAACAAAATATAAAAAAATGAGAATGGAGGAAAATAAGTGAAAAAGAAATTAACCAAAAAAAGAGTAATTATTATTGTAGTTATTATTTTGATCATTATTTTTATACAAATGAATAACAAGGCGGCTAAAAATGCTTTAGAAGCACCTAAAATAGAAACAGAAGAAATTGAGAAAAGGACAATTGCAAAAAGTGTGAGTGCAACAGGGAGTGTGACAACAGCAAATTCAAAAGAGATTACGTCTACTTTGACAGGAAGTGAAGTTATGAGTGTGAATGTTGTAGAAGGACAGAAAATTGCAGTAGGAGATGTAATTTGTAAATTTGATATGAGCAATGTGCAAAAAGATTTGTCAAATGCAAAATCAAGTGCTAATATTTCAGATGCACAATCTAATTTGGGGGTTGAATCAGCAAGAAGAAGCTTACAAGAGGCAATGAAAAGCAGAGATTCACAAATTGTGAATGCACAAAAAGAAGTTGCTTCTGCACAAGAAGCGTATAATCAAGTACAAAATCAGTTAAAAACGACAGACCAAACATTAAGCGCCAAACAAGCAGAGCTAGGAACAGTCAACACAAGCTATGTAGAAACGCAAAATGCATTGATTTTTACAACAACAACAGACCCTAATTATCAAACGTTAACAGAAACCTTGCGTTCATTAGAAGCAAAAAGAGAAACGTTGAATGCTGAAATAGCAGGTCTGCAACAAGCTCAGCAAGAACTGCAAGGTTCAAGTAATCAGTTAAAAACAGCTTTAGATGCCGCAGTTTTTGCTTTGGAAAGTACCACAAATGCAGCTGATGGCAATGTGGCTGCGATGCAAGATAGTTTGAAAAATGCGGAATTGAGCGCTAAATCAAGTAATATCACGCAAAAAGGCCAACTTCAAACATATGAGGAGCAATTGGAAAAAGGAATTGTGACTTCTACTGTGGCGGGAACAGTGACATCTGTTAATGTGAAAGTAGGAGATTTGTATACTGGAAATACAATTGCTACAATTGATGGTGTAGATGAATTTATCGTTGAGGCAGAAATTGACGAATATGATATTCCAGATATTGCAGAAGGCATGAAAGCATTGATTAAAACAGATGCAACGAAAGACGAGGAGTTGGAAGGAAGAGTAACATATGTAGCGATTAGTCCAACAGCAAATGCTTTAGCGACAACAACATCAAGCGTGGCAACAAGTACAAATGCAAAATATAAAATTAAAATTGCATTAAATCAGCAAAATGAGAGATTACGTTTGGGCATGAATGCAAAAATTAGCATTATTTTGGAAAGCAAAGAAAATATTTGGACAGTTCCATATGATACAGTGCAGGAAAGAGAAGATGGAACGAACTATATTGAAGTTTTGAAAGAAGGCAGTGAAAATGAAACAGAGGAATTGAATGTTCAAGTTGGAATCGAGGGAACGTATTATGTTGAGATTATTTCAAGTGAATTAAAAAGCGGAATGAAAGTGGTTTTGCCAAAACAAGATACAGGAACTGCAATTGAAGATATTCTTGGGATAGATGGACCAAGTGCAGGAGTATAGTAAAAAGGAGTAAAAATGAGTTCTATTATAAAACTAGAAAATATTGTAAAAAAATTTTATGTTGGCGAACCAAATGAGTTAGAAATTTTGCATGGTATTTCTTTGAAAGTAAAAGACGGTGAATTTGTGGCAATTGTGGGACCTTCTGGTTCGGGAAAATCAACGCTTATGAATATGATTGGTATTTTGGATCGACCAACTTCGCGGAACCTATATTTTAGATGGAATTGATGTCGGAAATGCGGGGGATGCAGAATTATCGAAGATTAGAAATCAAAAAATTGGGTTTGTGTTTCAAACTTATAATCTAATTTCTAAAACCAATGCTTTGAAAAATGTAGAATTGCCAATGCTTTATGCTGGTGCTGGTAAAACCGAAAGAAGAAAAAGAGCAAAAGAATTGTTAGATTTGGTGGAAATGGGAGAGCGTGCGAAACATTTGCCAGAAGAGTTATCTGGTGGACAAAAGCAAAGAGTGGCAATTGCAAGAGCCATGGCGAATGATCCTGCGATTATTTTGGCAGATGAGCCAACTGGTGCCTTGGATTCTAAAACAGGTCGTTTGGTAATGGATTTATTTCATAAATTGAATAAGGAAAAGAAAAAAACGATTGTGCTAATTACGCACTCCAATGAATTGGCAGCCGAAACAGACCGCGTCATTTCGATTAAAGACGGAAATATTGTGAAGGTTTCAAAAGGAGGTGCGAAAAAATAATGTTACTTTGGGAAAATATTATTTTAGCGTTGAATGGGCTGCTTTCCAACAAAACCAGAGCATTTTTGACAATGCTTGGAATTATCATAGGAATTGGTTCTGTGATTGCGATTATTACGGTGGGCAATTCTCTTACACTTTCTGTTTCCGAAAATATGCAGTCTATGGGAGCAAATGACATTTATGTGATGGTGGAGCCAAGACAAGATGAAGAGGACAAAGGCAATGTAGATGGAATTGTGTATGGTTCTTTGCAAAAAAATGAGGAACTGTTAGATGAAGATTATCTGACTAATGAGATGATTGATGCGATGTGTGAAAAATTTTCAGAAGAAGTGTATGCCATTAATTTGCAAAATCAAATTGGACAAACAATGGTTACAGTTGGGAAAAACAGTGCAGGAATTGGTCTTTATGGCGTTTCTGCAGGCTATTTTGTAACCAATCAATTAGAGATTGTCGAAGGTTCTATTTTTTCGGCAACTGATTTTTCGGAAGGAAAAAGTGCGATTTTAATTGCTGATAAATTGGCAGATGAGTTATATGACGGAGATTATAAAAAAGCAGTTGGTAGTGAGATTGAGATTAATTCTGGCAACTCAGTTGGGAATTTTACGATTGTAGGTGTTTATAAAAAAGAGGCAAATGCCATGATGGGAATGAGTATGGGAGATTCTATGACAGATGTTTATATGCCCCTTAGAACAGCTAATAATTATGCGCATATGAAAGAACAATATACCTCTTTTCAAGTGGTAACAAAAGTAGGTGTGAATTCAGATGAACTTTCAGCTAAATTAGAAAGTTTCTTTAAACCATATTATCGAAACAATCGAAATTTTAAAGTGACTGTAATGACACTAAGTTCAATGGTATCAATGTTAACAGATATGTTATCAACAATTACACTAGCGATAGCAGTTGTGGCAGGAATTGCGCTATTAGTTGGAGGCATTGGCGTGATGAATATTATGCTGGTTTCAATTACCGAAAGAACGAGAGAAATTGGAACAAGGAAGGCGCTAGGTGCTAAAAATAGTTCAATACGTGTTCAATTTATTGTAGAGGCTATGATTATTTGTTTAATTGGTGGAATATTTGGTGTTATTTTGGGAATTGGCAGTGGAATTGGTTTGTCGAATTTATTAGGTTATCCAGCGGTTCCATCGGTATCGGCGATTGTGATTTCTTTGTTATTTTCGATGTCAGTTGGTGTGTTTTTTGGATATTATCCAGCAAGCAAGGCAGCAAAAATGAATCCAATCGATGCTTTGCGCTATGAATAAAAAACTTATAAAAAGTTTTTGAAAAAATATTTACTTTTTTTTAAATAAATGATATTATTTTATTAAAATTTGACAAAATAATATTAAATAACAGAAGAAATATCAAAAAAGGTAAAAGGAGTACAGCATGAAAAAGTTAAGTAAAATTTTTAGATTGGCATTTGTTTTAGTGGCAATACTGAGTTTTTATTGTGTGAGTTTTGCAGATGTGTGGGATACAGCATTAGAAGTTGTAAAAAAAGCGAGTGATGTCAAAATTTTAGAAAACAATCAGGGACGTTTGACACATGAGATTACTTCATATGACAAGAAAGCTGGAGAAATAAAATTAAGATTAACGCTAACCAATACAGCAGAAAATTCAGAAGAAGGAACAGGAACTCCAACAGAAATTTATATTATACTTTCAGAGAATTTAACAATTAATGAAGATAATTATAAAAATTTTTGTGCGCATATTCAAATATTAGCGAAAAAAGTATTTGACAAAAATCCCAATTCTAAAATTGGAATTATTGGAATGAAAGGTCCTATTTATGAT
>CAMSEX010000089.1 GCA_947057875.1 uncultured Clostridium sp. | reverse complement strand
CCGAGATCTACACTATAACCTACACTCTTTCTACACGACGCTCTTCCGATCTGTCTATGGGAAGCGGTTCCTCCTGTGATAATTTTTGCAGAATACTTTCCAAAGAGGCATCCTTGCCGAAATTCTCCTGAAGCTCTTTTAAAAACCGTTTTTTCTCCTCGTATCCGAAAAGCATCATTTTGTCTGTTTCGTAAGTCATAAGTTGCACTCCTTTCTGATTTGACTAATATAAGTCTTTATATTACATAACAACTATAACATAAAATACAAAGAAAATCAAGAAAAATTGGTAAATTTTTTATTTCAGGTATTTTTTTCAAAATCTTCCATATATATGTTATATAGAAAAAGCGTAGAAAATAATTTCTATGGAACCAAAAAGGAGGATTTTTTTATGGAAAAAAAAGTTGTATCTATGCATAAAAAAATGGCAGAAAAACTTAAAAGTATAGAGATACAAGGCGATATTATTGTACCAGACACAAAACCAGATATTGTGAATATTATAGGTACGAACTCCAATCCATATATTTATAAGGAGGAGTGCCAAGATGGCAAATATCGCTTTGATGGAAATATTGATACACACATTATTTATTTGTCAGAAAGTGGAGAAACCAAGGTGATTGGAACCATGTTAGATTTTATGGACTTTGTGGAAGATTCTAACATCACAGTTGATATGTCGACCAAATACAGAATAGAAGTGACAAATATTGAAACTAAAATTTTGAATGAGCGAAAAATTAATGTAACTGTTCAGCTAAAAATTTGTTTTAATTTTTTTGTGTGCCGCGATATTGAGTATTTAGATAATTTGCAAAATTTAGCTGGCGTTGAGAAATTACAAGAAACAGTTGATTTGAGTACAGTTGTTGCAATGAATACAGTTAGAAGTTCTTTGAAAGAAGATGTAAGCATTGAAGATGACGATATTTCTGATATTTTAAAATGTGATGTTAGTGTGGAGCATTTTGAGAATAAAATCAGCTACAACAAAGTTTTGTCAAAAGCAGATGCCAATATTAAAATTATGTATATCACAGAAAATGGAAATTTGAGATTTGCCCAATCTACCATTCCAATTATGAATTTTATTGACATGGAAAAAGTGACAGATGAAGATATTTGCAACACCACTTACAAAGTGCGTAACATGAATTTTAAACCAAATGCCAAAGAGCAAAAATCAATTTCTTGCCAAATTGATTTTGAGGTTTCTTGCGAAGTTTATAAAAAGCAAACCATTGAACTTGTGCAAGACATGTATGGTATCGAGAAAAATATTACATTTAGTCAAAAATCGGTAGAAGTGCAAGTAGAAGGCGGAGCTTCTCATGAAATGGTGGAAATTAATGAAAATATTTTAGTAGAGGATATTCGTACACTTTATGATGTGGATTGTATGGCAAATATTACGAATAAAACGCAGGCTGGAAGTTTTACAAATTATGAAGGCGAAGTTTGTGTTGATATTTATTTTGACACAGGAAATAATCTAAATGTCAAAAAAGCAAAAATTCCATTTATGGTCAAATTAGATTGTGATACAGATGATATTGAAATGAATTTTGTCAGAAAACATTTTAAATTGACAGGAGAAGATGTGGCTTGTGATTTGCAATTAGAAGTCAAACCAAATAGCAGTAATTACAAAACCATTCGTTTAATTGATAATGTGGAAGAAGAGGAATGTGAAGAAGAAAGTGATTATGCTATGGTGGTGTATTTTGTAAAAGAAGGCGATACGATTTGGAATATTGCAAGAGATTTTAGAGTAAGCATGGATAGTTTAATCAAAAATAATCAGTTGGAAGAAAATCAAGGAGTTCGTCCAGGAGAAAAATTGTATATTATGAAGTAAAATGATAAAATAAGAGGCAGGTATTTACCTGCCTTTTTGTATTAAAAATGGAGAGGTGGAAAATGGTAGATATAATCTATTCGCGTAGACGAATTCGATTTCCAAAGAGAAAACAAGGAAAGTTTAGTCAAATAAAATTATTAATTTTTATAGTCATGGTTATTTTAGTGGGAGCAGTGGTTAGTTTTGTGATGTCCTCATATCCAATTTTTGTGGCAAGTTGTAAAACAGCAGCTGGCTCAAAAGCTAATCATATTGTGAGCGAAGAAGTGGAAAAAATGATGGCACATTATGCTTATCAAGACCTTGTAAACTTAGAAAAAGATGAGCAAGGAAATGTGATTTTTATGCAAATTAATACAATTTTAATGAACCAATTGATAAGTCAAATAGTGAAAAATATTCAAACAAGAATTGACAATAGTCCAACTACAATGGTATACATAAATTATGGAAGTGTTAGTGGAGTGACGATTTTAAAGAATGTTGGACCCAAATTTGAAATCGAGTTAGAAACAGCTGGGAAAATTGAGACACAGATTAATTCTAAAGTGGAAAATGTGGGAGTTAATCAGACATTACATAAAATTTATTTGAGTTTGAATACCAATATTGGAATATTGACGCCGATTGGTTCCTTTGGAAAAGATGTGGCATCTGAAGTTTTACTAACAGAAGCCATTATTTTTGGAAAAGTGCCAGAAACTTATTATAATTTGGAAGGAATGGGGCAGTCTGATGTGATAAATGTTTTGGAATAAAAATTTTAGAAAGGGTATGTACTAAAAAAGCAATATATGATATAATAAGAAAAATATAAGAAGAGAAGGAAAAATAAAAGATGGATATGTATAGCCGAAATAAAATTGAGACAGTAAAAGAATTAATCAATGAAATGTATTATGTACAGGAATTTGATGTAGCTAAAAAATATCAAGAGCAATTGGATGTGTTAGAGGCAAGATTAGAACAGCTAACAGATGGTTTTAAAGATTATCCAGAAAAGACAAATTTGTGGCAGAAACTCAAAGAAATGGATATAGAGATTGCTATGTTTTTAGATAAAGAAGAAACAGGATTGAAGAGGAAATCCTTGGTTAAGAAATATTATGAAAAAAAAGTAGAAAATTTCGTAAAATCGAGTGGAAATAAAACTTCGCAAGAATTGTACGATGCTTTAAAAAGTATGGTATTAGATATAAAAAAAGAAGCAGTAGATGAGGAATTGGCTTCTAAAATAGACGAAATATCTGCTATGGCTTTGTTGCATATTTATATACAGCAATTAAAAAATGGTGAGCCAATTGATTTGAAATTAGCAGATGAATTATCAACACGAGAAAAATTGGCTGGCGAGATAAAAAATAAATTATTAAAAATGTCAGAAGAAAAAGACGAAATTGTTTCATTTGACATTCTTAAAATTTGCAAAAATATTTCGACAGATACATTACAAAATCAGGAAATGTGGAAAATGCTTGCTGGAACTGAAACAATCCAATTAAAAGAGGAAACAAACAAAACGCCGAAACAAAATTTGGAGAAAGAAAAAACAGAAGTTTTACCAGTTAAAAAGAAAAAATCAATTTTGGAAAAGGTAAGAGAAAAGTTTGGTAAAAAGACAAAATATGTTTTTGAGAAAATAAATGAGAAAACAGGAGAAAAGAAAAGCTGGACAGAATATCATGCTTTTCCGCCAAAAGGAAGATTATTACGTAAATGTCAAAGTCAATGTGTTGCCTTAAATATTAATGGAAAATCAGTTGCTGAGGTGGATGCAATGGATCACATGGAGAATTTGCAATCTATTACTTTTGGAGAAGGAATAACAGAAATACGAAGAAGAAATAAAAGTGAATTACCACCATTTAATCAAGTAAGCGAAATTACTATTTCAGATGATGTGCAAGTGATAGGAGATAACACATTTAATGCTTATGCACAATTGACTAAAATCAATTTTGGAAATAATATAAGAGAAATTCAAAAAGGTGCTTTTTGTAATTGCGGAGCTTTAAAAACAGTTGATTTGCCAGCTTCTTTAAAAGGCTTAGGTCAGTGGGCATTTGCTTATTGTGAAAGTTTAGAAAATTTAACATTGCCAGAAAGTTTGACATATTTACAAGCCCATACTTTTTGTAAGTGTAGCCATTTAAAAAATATAACATTTGGAAAAAGTGTGCAAAAAATTGAAGAAGGCGTTTTTGCTAATTGTAAATCTTTAAAAACAGTCGTATTGCCAGAAGAATTAATTTCTTTAGGAAAATACGTATTTACAGGATGCGATGCTTTAAGAAGTATAGAATTTGGCAGTCAATTAAAGGAAATTGGAGACGATTGTTTTAGAGGAGATTATCATTTAGTGATTGAAAAATTGCCAGCTAGTTTAACAAAAGTTGGTAAAAATGTTGAAAAGTATGCTAATAGAAGAACAGGAAATATTATTCCAATACAGCCATCTTTTGAGAATGACTTAGATAGAGCAGAATAAAACAGGGAGGGATAATTTTGCAAGATAAACAAAAACAAATTAGAAATTTTAGTATTATTGCTCATATTGACCATGGAAAGTCAACACTTGCTGACCGAATGATTGAAATGACAGGAAGTCTTTCTAAACGTGAAATGGAATCACAGGTTTTGGATAATATGGAAATTGAGCGCGAGAGAGGAATTACCATAAAATCCCAAGCAGTAAAAATGAATTATGTAGCAAAAGATGGTTTAAGCTATGAATTTAATTTAATTGATACACCAGGGCATGTAGATTTTAATTATGAAGTATCAAGAAGTTTGGCAGCATGTGAAGGAGCAATTTTGGTGGTAGATAGCACACAAGGTGTGGAAGCGCAAACACTTGCTAATGTGTATTTGGCAATTGACGATAACTTGGAAATTTTACCAGTCATTAATAAAGTGGATTTGCCAAATGCGAGGGCAGATGAAGTGAAAAAAGAAATTGAAGATATTATTGGTATTCCAGCTATGGATGCGCCTTGTATTTCTGCTAAAACAGGTTTGAATGTAGAAGAGGTATTAGAGCGAATTGTAACCGATATTCCAGCACCAAGTGGAGAAGTAAATGCTCCTTTACAAGCCTTGATTTTTGACTCGGTTTACGATAATTACAAGGGTGCGATTGCGTATGTTAGAATTAAAAATGGAAGTTTGAAGGCAAATGACGAAATTTTATTTATGGCAACAGGGAAAGTTTTTACTGTAACAGAAGTTGGATCATTTAAAGCAGGAGGTTATGTTCCAGCGGAGTATTTAAGTGCAGGTGAAGTTGGTTATATTTGTGCGAGTGTAAAAACAATTTCAGATTTACAAGTAGGAGATACGATTACACTCAAAAATCAGCCAGCCAGCACGCCACTTCCAGGTTATAGGAGCCGCAGAATGGTACACAGATGCAGGGGCAGCCGCCGCAGAACGGTACACA
>CAMSEX010000088.1 GCA_947057875.1 uncultured Clostridium sp. | reverse complement strand
AATTACAGATGTCAAGTTTTTTTTGATTTTATTCCATAAAAGGAAAGCAACGAACCAAAAATGTCCGTTGCCTTCCTCAAAAATACTTTATATGCGTAGCCTTGTTTCATAATATTCCCGTGGAAAACGGCCTGTAAGCGGACTTTTTGGATACCTTATTCCATTCCAGCAAACCACCCTATCAATCCTGTATAATAAATCTAAATTATCCTCCACACACTTTCTAATCCTCTCAATATCATTATAAAACTTAGAACCTTTCAGCCAATAATTGGCAATCTCAACTATTTCTTCATCTCTAAACGGCTGCTGCATCCGAAAAATCACACCAATAACTAAGTTCTGCAAATCTTGCTCATTTTTCACATCTTCATTATGTATTACCTCTGCCATTTTGTACCTCCTTTAGTTGTTTGACAATAAACTGCAAAAGTATTCCTCTATTTCTCACCTCCAATAAATAATCATTTTTTGGTGTTACACTAAATATCACTATTACATAAATATATATATATCATATATGCTCGCTCTTTTCAAGTACAAACTATTCAAAAAATTTTTTGATTTTTTGCATATTTCAAAAAAATTTGATCATACTATATTCTATAAGGTTTATATTAACCTAACTTAAGAGTAATACGAGGTCGCTCAGGCTTTTTATTATTCGAGCCAAGATGTCATGTGGCTTAAGAAATCCTTAGGTTATATGATGTCGGACGCGAAGAGTAAATTATTTGTTTGTAAGCTGTTTTTATAAAGCATGAGAAATTTTGTGAAACAAAATTTCGCTCTCATTTATAAAAAGGAATATGTATTCCTATTTCAAAATGGTTAAATAATAGGTAATTTATTTGAAGTCATGATGATACTTGTATTTATCGTGGTTAATAATAGTCTCACGTAAGATGAATTTAGTTATAGATAAGTGCATTTATTGTCTAGCAACTGATTAATATATGTGGTATATAGCTTATTCATATAGCGATATATGTTAGGTTAAACTATTATGTATATTGGTTTTAGCTGAAAGCTAATATAAGCTTTATCGATGAACCGTTACTTAAGTGAATTCTTAAGTAGCGGTTTCAATTTATCTTCCATAAATCTGCCTAATTTCTTCGGTCTCATTGCCATTTTCATCATAAATCACAAGTGGCTCACTTATTTTCAAAAACGAATTCGCAAATTTTATTGCTTTTACTAAAATTAAATTAGGTTTTTCCTTTGGTTTTGAATGCACAAACCTCACTTTTTTCGGCTCCAAACGATATTTTCGCAATAGGCACATGATATCCACAAGCCTTTCTGCTCTGTGAACCATGTAAAATTCGCCTTTATCTTTGAGTAATTTACTCGCTTGCTGAACCACATCCTCTAAGGTACATTTAACTTCATGCCTTGCAATCGTCTGTGTTTCGTCTTCATTTTTGAAGCCAGTATTTGCCTTTTTATAAGGCGGATTTGTCACAACACAATCCACCAAATTTGGTTCTAAAAAATCCAAAATTTGGCAAATATCACAATTGATAATTTCAAACTTATCCTCTAATTGATTTAACCTCACGCTTCTTTTCGCCATATCAGCCACATCTTTTTGGATTTCCACACCATAAATTTTTCGCAAATTTGTTTTTTTGCACAGCAATAAACCAATAATTCCCGTCCCAGTCCCGATATCCACAACTATGCTATTTCTCTTAATTTCTTTGGCAAAGTCTGACAAAAGCACACTATCCACACCAAAACAAAAACTATTTTTATTTTGAATTACCTTTAAACCTTCATACTGCAGATCATCAATTCTCTCATTTTCTAATAAATCCATAACTTTATCTTTCTTTTATTTTTTCTTTATTATACCTCATCTTTTCAATCATTTCAACCCAAAATAAAAAACTCCTGCGTTCACTTCAGAACGCAGAAGCTTCTTATCTACCAAATTTCTGTGGTCTGTTTCGTCAGCTGCCCAATATCTTTCTTGAAATTCTCTTTTTGATCCTCCGAAAAAAACGTCAAATATACGATTAACTTTCCAGAACTATTTTCCATTTTTTCCAATTTTGCATTCGCTATTGCAGCTGCCTCCAGAAAAGCTCGTATATTCTCATACTCTGCCGCTTTTTCTGTATCTTTCTCAATTTTTCGCCGATACCGGTAGAAGTTTTCCATCTCAAATATATTATTTGAGCAAATATGTAGCCTTCCAGTAATGGCATAAAGATGAAAGGTAACTTTTATTCCCTTTTCTCCAAAATCTTCTACAATTGAATCAATTTTTATCACTGCCTAACCTCCAAATTTTTGAGCTGTCAACGAGTTTCTCAGTAAATACAAGGTTATATTGCCACCTAATTTTTACTTAAGTGATATTATACACTATTTTACAGAAAAAGTAAATAGTTAATTTTGCACTTCTTCTACCTCTTCAGATACTTGTATTTCTTGCCCTTCTACCAAAAACTTCACATCTGTGACTTCATTTAACTCTAGCATTGTTTTTGTAATAGAATCCATACAATTTCTTTTTTCATTCTCGTCCTGTGCTGCTTTATCCACAAACTCCTTTGAAAAATTCACTTGCAAAATGCCACCAACCAATTCAGCACTAAGCAACCTAGTTCCTTCTGGAATTGTTTTCCCCAAAAAATCACTCTGTGGACCATTTATTAACATGTTTATCAATTCCGCATATGGCTCTAACAACAATTCCTTTGAATCAATCAAACGTGTTTCTTTTTGCAATTCTTTGGTTTGTGTATTTTGAAAATACAATGTAATCATTGTTTTTCGCAAATCCACATCCTCAATTTCCACTTCTGGCACATATTCCACCTCAACATTTGTATGAAATAACAGTACTCCTACAATCATAATTACCACAACTACCAAAATAACAATAATCGCTTTTTTCATCGTAACTCCTCCTTTTTAATCTAATTGCATTTTATTCGTTTTGTGTACAATTATGCCAAGCAATTTTACTGCAAAATTTGTCGAAAATCATCAAATCTTGTTTTTAAAACTAGATAATATAATTTTTTATATTATTTGTATTGACATTTTCTCAAAAAAGGAATATGATAAGGATAGAATTCAATTCTAGAAAGGAATATTTATGGCAAAAGTTAGAGATTTTACAAGTGGTCTAACACATTGTATTGGAGCCGTTTTGGCTCTCGCTGGAATGGTTGTTTTAATCGTATTTGCAGCCATTTGGGGCGATAGTTATGATGTCGTTTCTTTTACCATTTTTGGTATCGGATTATTTTTATTATATTTATTTAGCACTTTATATCATTGGCTAAATATCAGCAAAAAAGGAATTACAGTATTCCGAAAATTTGACCATATTATGATTTATATTTTGATTGCATCTAGTTATACACCAATTTGTCTTGGTCCTTTGCGTGGACCTTGGGGATGGAGTATTTTTGGAGTTTTATGGACATTAGCTATTTTAGGAACTATTTTTTCAGCCATTTGGATTAAAGCACCACGTGCTTTAACAACCACCATTTATTTGATTATGGGATGGATGGGAATTATCGCAATTTATCCACTTTATCAGACCTTTACGCAAGCTAATATGTTACATGGACTTTTATGGCTTATTTTATGCGGTATTTTTTATACAATTGGTGGAATTATTTATTGGCTAAAACTGCCAAAAACAAAATGGAAAGATTTTGGATTTCATGAGATTTTTCATATCTTCGTAATGCTCGGAAGTGCCAGCCATTACTGGTTTATATTAAGATATGTGCTAAAAACATAATCTTGACAATCTTATGTAAATATGATATAATATATTAAAGAAACAAAAAACAGAAACTCGTCACTAAGCTGTTGTAAGCTTAAGTAAATGCAGGAGGAAAATTATGGAATTAAAATATGTAGAAAGCAACATTTATAACGAAAAGCGCTACGAATGTGCAGTAAATGATAACTGCATCATTTACTGCACTTTGAAAAAAAACTCAAAAGAAGCAGTTGTGAATTTCGTTGTTGGACTGTCTGGAGGAAACTCTCATATGAATAAAAAGGAAGCTGAAAAATACCAGCTTGGAATTGATGGCGAAATAGGAGCCTTTACTGGAAAAGCTGTAGACTGTATTTATATTCAGTTCCCAAAAAAGGATATACACTTTGGTGATTTTTATACCGACGAAGGCCAGCTCATCAAAAAAATGGTTATTCATGATGAGAAACATCATCTATTTGATGGCACAGACTACTATGAAGTAACCAGCGATGCCGCGTGTCCAGGAGCCTATTCTACGGAGACTTTTGTCTCCAAAGATGACGCACATAAGTGCACTCTGTCCCCTGATTTGATTTCTGAAAAAGAAAAATATGAAAAACTTTTTTTGGAAATTTTTGAAACATTGCGCTAAACCATAATTATTACCAAAACCACAAAGAAAGCATAAAGGAAAAAATTTCCTTTATGCTTTCTTTGTTTGATAGCCTCTAAGATAGACTTGAAAAAACAATCTTACTTGAAATAACCGTACTTTTCTTTTAATTCCTGCAAATTCAATTCTGGCAAAGCGGATACAATTTTTTCCAACGTACTTACATGTGGTCTTGCTCTTCCGTTTTCTATATTTCGTATCGTTTTAAAGTCAACTCCACTTTTCTTCGCAAATTGTCCTTGCGAAAGTCCTGCCTTCAATCTTGCCTTCTCAATGTCTGAGTTTCCACAAAATTTTAGCAATTCTTCTAAATTCAAATCTAGTTCCTCTGCTAAAATTTCTAAGGTGCTTTTTCGTGGTCTTACTTCATTTTTTTCGATATGAGCAATTCCTTCTCGGCACATAAAACATCTCTCCGCAAGCTCTTCTCTAGTTAGATTTTTGCTTAATCGTGCATTCCAAATTATCTGCCCTAGCGAAGATTCGTCAGCCTTAATGTAGTCACAAAGCTTTAGAAGTTCAACAAAATCTAATTCCAAAACTTTTGACAATTCATAAAGAGTATTTACTCGTGGCTTCTTCCGCTTCCCACTCTCAATCATCTGCACTACAGACATTCTAATCATGCTTTTTTCTTCTAAGTCTTCATATGAAAAACCCTTTTTAAAACGAGCCTCTTTGATTATATCTGCCAATGTTTTTTCCTGCATAATATTTTCCTCCTGCTTTCTTTTTCAAATATCAATTCTAAGTTGCTGTTTTAATTCCATTCTCAATTTGGGATGCGGTCGTTTTACTTGACCTAATTCAATCATCTCAATACAAAATTGTAAAAAACCACAATTAATTTCTAAAACAACCAGCGACCAGCCAATTAACAAAAATTCAATTTTAAAACACATAGC
>CAMSEX010000087.1 GCA_947057875.1 uncultured Clostridium sp. | reverse complement strand
GATGACGAGAGGTGACTGGAGTTCAGACGTGTGCTCTTCCGATCTAAAACACATTCATTTCTACAAAATAATTAATCACACTAAGTCCTAAAAATACAAAAACTTCTGTAAAACACAAACTCATTTGTCCCACTGTTGACAATAGAGAATTGTCTTCTGGAGACAATTTTATCTTATTTTGCAAAGATGTTTGCACAGTTGTTTCATATACTTTTTCAAAATTGTCACTCAGCATTTTATTAAACGAAATCCATATTTTATCTCTCACAAATAAAAATACAGCTGTTATCAAGATTCTGATGATTGTTACAAAATCGTTTGTTTTTTTGGTATTTTTATCTGTTAACTTTCCAACTAACACAACGGTTATCATTTGAAACATAAGCGAAACCACCACTACTGTTCCAAATGCCACAAAGTCCTGCACAACGAGATATAAATACAGTGGCACAAATAGTCTTTCAATAATGTGATTGGTTCGTAAACAAAAGATTAATTCATAGCTATCGATGTGTTTAAATACATATTTTATAGTTTCTTGAAAGACATGTTGGTTCTTAATTTGTGGTTTGTAATCCACAACTGCTGTACATAAATAGTCGAGCAAAAAGAAAATCGAAATAATGAGAAGTAGCAAAGTTTGATGATTGGTCACAACGCCCCAAGTTACCAATATACTAGCAAGTGCTTGTCCACAAATTCTTGCAATGTTTCGCATACTGTTGTACCTGCCACGATGTTCATTTTCAACATATCGACTTGAAACAGCATCTTCAATTGGATTTGCTAAAGCTCCCGGCAAACTCATCACAAAAACAAATAAAATCAAATTATTTTGTGCCCCATTTTGTATCATATAAACACCTAAAATTCTCAACATATTAGCCAAAATCGTACAAGTAGAAATACCATATTGAGATGCTATTTTCAAAAACAATGGCGAACATAATCCCATAATACCAAAACGCAAACCATAAATAAAAAGTATTTCATACAAAGGCATTCCATTCTTGTATAACATAACTGTGCCAAATATATCTGTAAATGAATTAGCAAATGCAAAGAAAAATTTGGTTAAATATAGCCATTTATATTCTCTTCTGTAAAAATATTCTTTCACTTCAAATCAGCCTCTTTCTCCACAAATTCAATATCTTCTCTTCGGTACTCTTCTGGCTTTAAACCAAATCGTGTTCGCATATAGTCCAAAATCAAAATAATAACAGCAAGTGATGCTAGCCCAAAAACTAAAAACGCATCTTTAATGTTAATAATATCCACTAACCAACCACCTAACATAGCAATAATACTGGCTGTTATTCCACCAACAAACTCATACGCAAACGTAATTTTATTACGCATTTCTGGCTCACTAAAATTCTTCAAATATTTATATTCTAATATGTACCAATTAGATGTTGCAATCCTAGCAATTCCATACATGAATAAAATCATGGGCAAAATGGCATTTCCTTGAAATCGAGTTACAAAAAATCCAACTATAACATAACTCAAAATATAAGTCATTGACAAAAAAGTTAACACTCGATTTTTAAATTTCCTTTCTAAACATTTTATGAAAGCAACCGAAAGTCCTCCAATAAAAGTTAAAATCGCAAAAATTATGGAAAACTGTTCTTCTGAAATACCTATATCAACTAACAAATCGCCTTTGTAAGTATCATATACAGTGATAATTCCATAAAATACAGCACCAAATAAAATATAAGATTTCATTCTTCTTGAGCCTACAATAAATTTCATAGACACATTTAAATCTTTTGTATATTCTTTTACAGTTTTCATAAATTTACCTTTTTCCAAATCTTGGGGCTCATAAATTTCTTTGAAAAATGTCGAAACAATGGTTGCTAAAATAGCAAATCCTAAACAAATATAGATTGGTAAACATTGGTTGACCACAAACAAATAACCAGCTGTTAGCGAAGCAATTCCATCTAACAAATAATAAAATGTTCCGCCCTTGAGCCTCTATTTTCTCATACAATCCATCGCCACCTTTTGTGGCAACTGAATCATATAATAGATTAGAATCTGTAATCGCTTTAATGCTAAACCCAAGTGCACAAATAAACATCGCTACTAATATACTTAACATTCCTTCACAAAATAATAAAATGAGAAGATGCAAAGCCACAAAAAAATTGGCTGCAATCATACTTTTTCGTTTTTCAAAAATATCAGAAACCGCAACTGCTGGCACAAATGTTAAAACCTTGAAAAACACAAATGCGCCACTGATAATTAAAAATTCCGTCGCAGTAATTCCTTTTGTGATAGTAAAAAACAAAAATTCAATCGAATTGTAAAATAACAAATCCCATGAAAGCATTTTATAGATTGGATATAATTTTGCATTTTTTCTTCTAGCTTTTTTAATTCTCTTGTGTTCATTTTTATCTCCTTTACACATTGACTAATTTATAATATTCTCCTTGTTTTTGCATTAAACTTTCGTGATTTCCTGCTTCAATTATTTTGCCATCTTGCATAAAAAGAATTTTATCGCAATTTTTAATCGTAGACAAACGATGCGCAATAATAAAACTAATTTTATTTTTCGTAATTTCTTCTGTTGCTTTTCTAACAAGCATTTCAGATTTATAGCTAAGAGACGCAGTTGCCTCATCCAAAATAATAATATCTGGATTTTCCACCATAACTCGCGCAAACCCAAGCATTTGCTTTTCACCATTGGAAAACAAATCTGTCTCATTATCAATTACTGTATCATAGCCATTCTCAAACTGTATAATCTTTTCATGTAAATTTAATTTTTGACAAATTTCGACAATATCTTCTTTTGAAATATTTTTATTGGCATAATTAATATTTTCTAAAATCGTTCCTTCAAAAATAACCACTTTTTGCATAATATAACCAATTTTATCACGCAAACTTTGGATACTAAACTCTCTGTAATCTCGTCCATTGATTAAAATTTGTCCTTCTTCCAAATCATAAAAACGACATAACAAATTTACAAAGCTTGTTTTTCCGCTTCCTGTTCTGCCAATCAAAGCCACTTTTTCATTTTGATTTACCAAAAGTGAAATTCCTTTTAGCACTTTTTGATTTTCGTTATACGAAAAATGGATATCTTTAAATTCAATCTTTTGGACTGTTGGCAAGTCATCTCCTATTTCCCAATTTTCCTCTTGCTTTTCCAAAATCTCCAACACTTTTTGGTACGAAATACGACTGATATTTCGATATTGAAAACCTTCTATTACCCAGCTCGCATATATTTTAGGAGACGAAATATAACGTGCCAAAACAATCAAGGCTCCATAAGAAGCCATGCCTTTTGCAATCCCAATTCCGCCCATTAATATCGTCACAACCAGCACAAACGAAATAATATATTCATAAACGCATGTATAAATTCGGATATTTTTTTCGAGTTGATTAACAATACTTTCATAATTTTCTAGCAAATTTTTCAACTCACTAATTCTTCGGCTCTGCGCATTTAAAGATTTTATCGTCTCAAAACCATTGATTTGCTCATTGGAAAAATTCAAAATTTCGCCATTGATTTTCCTTTTGTGTTCCATAAAACGAAGAGACCTTTTTTGAAACCCAAAAGCAACCACAAATCCTATGGCATAAATTAGCAATGTCGCACAAATAATCGGAACATTCAAATACATCAAAACAACCAAGCAACCAACCAATCTCAAAAGTCCGCCAGTATAAGAACGGTCAATTCCCCACGTCCAATAACGTGCAATTTCTTTTGTGTCATTCAGCATATTTTCCAAAATGCCACCTACACTTAGCTGGTCCATTTCAATTTGTTTCATATTTTGCAATTTAACAAAAATTTTTTCGCGATAATCTGCTTCCATGTTTCTTTGCAAATTATTATCTGAAAAGTCCTCATAAAAAGTAGCCACTGCTCTTATTACATTGACAATCACATAGGAAATCCCTAACTTAATAATCAGTTTGAAGTCTCCACTTGGAATGGCAAATTCCACCATAACAATCATAAACGCAATAAAAACGACTACCATCATGCTGGTAAGCGCTCTTCCCAGACTCGCATGAAATGCCAATTTTTTATATTCATTCCATATTTTTCTAAACATCATTCTTCCTCTTCTAGTATATTATTTTTTCTCATTTCAATAATTTGTTGATAAGCTTTGCTGTTTTCCATAAAAAATTTATGTGTATTCATTTCCACTTTTTTATCATGCAAAAAAAGTACCTTGTGGCAGGCTTGCACCACATGAATATCATGCGAAATCATGATTATACCTTTATTCATAGCCACCATATTTCCCAAAATTGTGAGTTTCGTTTTTGTGTCCAACTTAGAAAGTGAATCATCCAAAATAATAAATTGATTATCTGCCAAAATATTTCTGGCAATGGCCAATCTTTGTTTTTGTCCGCCAGACAAATTTTCTCCACCACTTTCTAACATCGTGTCTAGCTTATCTTCAAAATTTTGAATATCTTGGTAAATGTCAGCTGCCTTCAAAGCCTCTTCCATTTCGCAATCCAACAATTCTTGGTTGGTTATATTAATGTTGCCTCGAATGGTATCATGAAATAAATAAGTATCTTGAAGCGCTAAGCCAATATAGTCACGAATACTTGCCAAATTAACATTTTTCAAATTCGTCTCTCCGACTAAAATATCGCCTTCATATTCATAAAAACCTAACAGCGTTTTGACAAGAACCGTTTTTCCGTACACCATTATCGCCAATCACTGCAATGTTTTGCCCTTGCTCAATTTTTAAATCAATATTTTCTAGCAAGTTTTTTTCGCCTAATTTGATATTTACATCTTTGAAAACAATATCGCCTTCTAATTTCTGGTATGCATTATTTTGATTTTCTTCTTGTACCTGCATCAAATTCGACAATTTTCGGTAAGACACCAAAAATTGATTGACATCTTTTAATTTATCCACCGAATCATAAATATAATCTGAAATCTTAGTAGCATATGTTAAAAGTACAGAAACAAGTGCTAATGTCATTTGCCCTTGCACCACCATAATTCCGCCAAACAGCAAAATAATCGGCTCTTTAAAATTTCGGATTGTATGTGTTCCAATTCCATAAATAACACGATATTTTCCAAGCCTCAAATCTTTTTTTCGATAATCTTCATTGACAGACTTAAAATCTGCAATTTCAATGTTTTTTCGATGAAACGCTTTTTGCATTTTGGAATTTTCCACTGCGTCTCGTGTTTTCTCGATAATCTGCTTGTTCGCCTCTAGCGTGTCTTCTACAAGCGGCAGCGAAAATTTGTAATACCATATAGAAAGCAAAATAATTAGTCCAGATCGGAAGAGCACACGTCTGAACTCCAGTCACCTCTCGTCAT
>CAMSEX010000086.1 GCA_947057875.1 uncultured Clostridium sp. | reverse complement strand
AGATGACGAGAGGTGACTGGAGTTCAGACGTGTGCTCTTCCGATCTATTATTTACCTCATTTCTTCATTTTATTTAACTGTCTTATTATATCACAATTTTTTTTATAAATCAATACCCTTTTTTAATTTGATGATAGTATAATCTTTTCCAGATTTAGTCAAATTTATACAAGAATTTTTCGTAATTTGATAAGTATCTTCTATTCTAATACCAAAGCGCTCTGGCTTATATACAGCAGGCTCAATTGCAATTACCATATTTTCCTTCAAATACAATTCCATTTTGGAACTCAGAATTGGCTCTTCATGCACAGACAAACCAACTCCATGACCAAAAGCATGCAATATTTCACAATTCTTTAAATGATATTCCACTTCTCTATCTTTAATGACTTGTTTCATATTGGCTCCATCTTTAAAACAGCTCTCCATCTTTTTTTGCTGCTCCAAAACAAAATCATACAGATTCACATATTCATCTTTCATTTCATCTACAAAAATCACTCTTGAAAAATCTGCACAATATCCTTTATACTTCGCACCAATATCAAATTGCACAATATCTCCTGATTTTAACTTACGATCTGTTGGCACAGCATGCGGCATTGAAGTATTTTCTCCAAAAGCAACTATTGAGTCAAACGCCAATCCATCTGCCCCATTTTCAATCATAAATCTTTCAATTTCAAAAGCTAACTCCTTTTCGGTTATATCATATTGTAAAATTTTTTTGGCATGTTCAAAAGCACAATCCGTTATTTCACATGCTTTCTTAATTAGCCAAATTTCCTCTTCATCTTTGACCACCCTATGATTTTCAATAATGCCATCTGTCTCTACAAGGCTTACTTGATAGATTTGCAAATATTTTTTATAAGTCTCATAAGTAACATATTTTTCCTCAAACCCAATTTCTCTACAATCCATAAAAAAGCCTTCATAATCAAACTTACTCAAAGACCTCACATCATAAGCCACAATTTCATCGTCAATGGTAAGCTGGCTGTTGACTGCCTCAATGTATCTCGAATCTGTAATAAACACATTTTCTTTTGGTGCA
This sequence comes from uncultured Clostridium sp., assembly GCA_947057875.1. Classification (GTDB taxonomy): domain Bacteria; phylum Bacillota; class Clostridia; order TANB77; family CAG-508; genus Scatovivens. The sequence goes on along the minus strand of CAMSEX010000086.1, from coordinate 4,387 downwards.
ACAATTAGAATTCCTTCTGCATCCAAACCAGTCAAATATTTAATATTGATTGGATTAGAAACAATCATTCCATCTAGTTCCATTGGTTTTAGTTGATCTCTTAGCCACTTAATTCGTATATTCATACAAAGCCTCCTTAAAATATGCTTAATATCTTGTTACTAATCGCAGCACACATTGACATAAATGCAACAAATACTGCATTGGCTGGTAAAAAGATACAGGCAACTGCGCCAATTACCAAAAATGGTCCAAATGGCATATATTGGTCATCACTTTTTAAAATAAACGCTCTTACAAATAGCACTAACACTGATATAATCGCTCCCACAAAAAACGCCAAAAGTGAGATTTGAGCAATAGCACTGACTCCAAAATATAAGCCAATGGCTCCCATAAATTTCACATCCCCAAGTCCCATTGCCTCTTTTCCAGCAATCAATCCTCCGAAGCACTGTAATTGCGCCAAAAATTCCTGCACCAGTAAGCATTCCAAGTAGCATATCCTTCGCTAAATTAATGTTATGTATTCCATAAATAAAAGCAAACATAAGTCCACATTCAAATATTGTTAAATTTAAGCGATTTGGTAAAATTCTGTGTTTTAAATCAATCATAAAAGAACTCAGCAACATTGGCATCAAAATTATAAATTTAATCAAATCTAAATTTTGCAAAAAAGTATCTCCAATTCCAAATCGGCGTAGTAATAATGTATACAAAACCGCCATTAAAATCATACAAATATAGCTTCCTGGAACTCCTTTTTTATTCTCTGCAAAAAAATCCTTGGAAAAAATTTTCTGTTCTTCTGGAAGTCTCAAATTCATCCATGCTACTAATTTCCCTACCAATATTCCCACCATGCCAAATATGACATAGACTAAAATATGCACATTGTTGATATCATACATTTTTTTCGTCCTCTTTCTTCTTTTGTTTTTTTACATAAGATTTTACAATCATTTCTTCCAAAGGTCGTTTGATTTTCGTCATAAAAAGGTCCTTTTTTGCCACTGGATTGACTAAAATCGAAAACATTTTCGAGCGATTTGCACCAATAATATCCGTAAAAATTTGGTCCCCAATCACAGCAATTTCGTTTTTTTCAAGTTGTAGCTCCTTTTGAGCCTTTTTGAAACCTCGTTTTAGTGGCTTTGTAGCAAAATAAAAATACGGAATTTCTAAAATGCTCGCTACATTTTTCACTTTTTCTTCTTGGTTACTATTGGATAAAATAATAAATTTCAAACCTTTTTGTTTTAAACGTTTTACCCATTCTTCTGCCCCTTTTAACAAATTTTTATCATAATCAATCAGCGTATTATCTACATCCAAAATCAAACCTTTTATGTTATTTCTCTCTAACAATTCAAGTGTAATATCTGTAACTTTGTCACAATAATAGTCTGGATAAAAAATCATACATTTTTCCTTTCTGTTTATATCTTACCAATATGTAGAAAATTTGTCAATATAAAATCTCTGACAAATTCCCATCGATTTTTCAAAAACTGCCCCTTTTCAAAAAGCTCGTCAATTTCCTCATACGTTGCCCATTTCACTTTTGAGACTTCTGTCTCTTGCATCACAATATCATGCAAATCAATTTCCTGCCTTACGACATATTCATCTAGCCACACATCTCCTGTTTGATAAGTTGTGATTAACTGCAAATCTTGAACATTTAATTTAATTCCCAACTCTTCTAAAACTTCTCTTTCAATCGTCTGCAAACTTGTCTCGCCTTTGATGACAGAGCCACCTGTCATGGCCCAAACATTAGGAGAAAGTCTTTTATTCGGCGAACGTTTTTGAATTAAAATTTGATTTTTAGCATTTACAATCCAAACATCTGCCCCTTTATGATAACGCCCTTCTGGAATTGCTTCTCCTACTTGCATTGTCTCACTTGTTTCATTTCCTTTTTCGTCCAATAAATCCCAAATTTCTGCCATTTTTTTGCCTTCTTTCTTCTATTAAACTTACAATTCAATTTCATCTATATCATTTGGCACAAAAATATTGCCCCTAAAATATTCCTTTGCTTCCTGCGTATACAAGCTTTTTCTCTCTTTGATACAATTATCTTTTGTATGCCAAAGCACCAAATTTTTTACGTTTAAATCTTGCATTGTTTGACTCACATCTTTGACGGTAGAATGATTAATTCTATGTGGATGAAATAACTCATTTTCTGCTTCACGACAAAAAACTTCATGACAAACCCAGTCCGTGTTTTTAATCTTATCATAATTCTTTTCACTACAAGGCACATCTCCTAAAAAGGTAAAATCTTTTCCATTGTTTAATTTTGTCTGAAACCCAAATTGCACAATATCTTCTTTAGGATATAAATCCAACACTTTCACTTGATAACCTATGATAGAATATTCTTGACCTTCTTGCATTTCATGAAAAATTACGTTCTTATGATATATGTCAATATGCATACCATGAAACGTATCTAAGACAAATCTTTCTATAATCTCATGCACTTCTTTGCCACAATATAAATTGACATTTCCTTGATATTTCTCTTTCCATATATCTTGACATATAACTCGCAATAATGGAAACACACCAAGCAAATGGTCAATGTGCTTATGCGAAATAAAAATATCATGAATTTGGCTCAAAGTTACATTTGCCTTTTGTATTTGATTTAAAATCTGCGCTCCTGCCCCAGTATCTACCAAGAAATATTGGTTCTGATTTTGCAACAAAAAACATGTATTATAACACTTTGTTGTCAAGCCTCCACCAGTTCCTAACACCAATAATTTTTCCATTTTCCCCTCCTATTTAAACGTCTTAATCATCTCTAATGGATAGTTTCTGCAATTTTTGACATCTTCCACATTATCCAAAAATAACTCTTGTTCTCTTAAAGTAGCTTTATCCATTTTTTCCGCTTCTTCTGGAGTTACCCATTTCACATCTAAAATTTCGTTTTTATCAAATGCAATTTCTCCGCCAACTTTTTTGGCATTAAATATAACTCTCACATGATTTAAACCATGCATCATATTCCTCTGTATAGACATAATCCCAGTAATTTCTATATCCAAACCAGTTTCCTCTTTCGCCTCTCGAATGGCACCTTCTAGCAAATCTTCCTCATCATCCAAATGACCACCCGGCAAATTCCACAAACCATACGCTTTTGGAATTCCCTCTTGTACAATCAAAAATTTCCCTTCCTCTTGAATACAAACACTTACAATTATATGCATTTTTATACCTCCTCACATTCTTTTCTATCCATAACTCTGATAATATCCAAAGAATAAATTTCACTTTCCTCCATTTGTCTAATGTCTTCTAAAATATGTTCATAAGCCCTTAACTCATTCCTTGGCATTTTCTTAATTTCTTCTATTTCCATCCACTTGACATCTAAAATTTCATTTTTATCAAACTGAATATTTTCTTCTAATAATTCTGTCAAAAAAATAATTCTTACAAGACTTGGTTTTCTTGAAGATAAAATCGGCAAAACTTTCGTCAATTTTACTTTGCAACCTGTTTCTTCAAAAATTTCGCGAACAGCTCCTTCAAAAATACTTTCTCCATCATCTAACTTTCCAGTTGGCAAGTTCCATTGCCCATAGCAATTTTCTTGCGCCTCTTGTATCATTAATATTTTGTTTTCTTTTCGAATAATTCCTCCTACCAATACTCTCAAAATTTTAACCTTCTTTCTTTTAAACTTTTCGAACAGCACAATTCCAAACAATTTTCTCTTTAAAATATCGCAACATTTTTTCTTCTTGAATTTTCTCAATTTTCCAATCTGCAAAAAATTCTTTTATACTTTCTTCATGAAAAACTCTTTTGCTTTTTTGCTGTTTTTCTTCCCAGAAAAAATCCTTATCTAGTGTACTTTGTTTTAACATATAATTATCATCATGAATAGAATTCACACGAAATAAAAGCAATCCATTTGGTTTCAAAATTCTTTTGATTTCTGCAATCATTTTCTTGGTCACTTCTTTTGTAAAATAATGCAAACACAAATCAGCAATTACAATATCTGTATAATTATCTTCAATCGGAAATTTTTGTGCCATATCAAATAATTTCGTTTTTGCTTGTGGAACGTCCTTTTGCAAAGTCTCAATCGCCACTTCTGAAATATCACACGCCAAAACTTCTTTTCCTTTTTCGATTAAAAAATAGGTATTATTTCCCAACCCACAACCCAAATCGACAATTACAGTTTCACATTTTTCAATTTCTGCCTCATAATCTGCAAGCCAATTATCATAAGCAATTTCTCTATTTTTTACTTTTGGGTCACCATTCATTTCCATAAACCTTTGATTAAACATTTCTTTATAGATCGGAAGAGCGTCGTGTAGGGAAAGAGTGTAGGTTATAGTGT
>CAMSEX010000085.1 GCA_947057875.1 uncultured Clostridium sp. | reverse complement strand
GTTGACTTTTCAAAAAAACCAACTAGAATGGGTTACAATTTTTTAGGTTGGTCAACGAATAGCAAAGCAGAAACAGCAGAATATGCGTCTTCTGGAACCCTTACAGTGAATAAAAATGTGACATTATATGCGGTATGGCAGAAAATTTTGGAAGTAGGAGACATTGTATATTATAGTCCAAGAGGGACTTATAATTGGCAAGTACAATATTATAATTCACCAGATACTGAGAACTGTACAGATATGGTATTGAATAGTATGACAGATGAAAATTTTCATATTGATCGTTGGAAAGTATTGAACATTAATGGGGATTTAGTGGAATTGATTCCTGTTTCGCAAACAAGGGGAACTGTAAAATTAGGAGGAGCTCAAGGTTATAATAATGTAGTAAAATTGTTAAATGACGCATGTAGCAATTTGTATGGAAATTCTGAAAGGAGAATTACAGCAAGAAGTATTAAAATAGAAGATATAGAATGTAGAATGACAGAAAGTGCTTTAGCTGAAGCACATCGTTATGCTAATGCATTTGGAATGTATGGAAATCAAGTAACAAGTGCATATGGGAGATCAAATAGTTATTATCCTACAATTTATTCACAAGAAAAAAATAGTGTGATTAATGGAAATCACAAAGCGAGTGGTTTGGGTTTTAGTGAACAGACAAGTTTGATTGGAAAAACAGATGCTGGAGCAAGTCAAGGATATTTACTTCCAACAAGTAATATACAGCCATTTATGACATTTTGGTATCAAGATAATAACTCAATGAAAAATTCTTTCAAAAATAATAGGGATTATGAATTGCTATTAGATGGGAAAAGTTATTGGATAGCTAGTCGTAGTGTAATGTTCAATCAGACAGGCACTACTCCATATTGTGATTACATGGTAGGAAGTGTGAGCTTAGGTTCAGTGAATTATCAGTTTGTTTATAATTCAAATGGGAATAGGCCAACATTAGGAAAAGAGCCTGAAAATTTTATCTTTCCAATTGTTTCTATGAATTCTGCGATATTAAATAATTGGAATGAAACACAATGGGAGATCCAGTGAAGAAATAATGAGTAGGAGAGCTTTAGCTCTTCTTTTTGATTTTTTTCTTGACAAATACCCTAGGGGGGTATATAATTTTGTCAGAGGGAATAAAATGGAGAAGAATGAATGTAATCAAAGAAGACTAACACACAGGGATGAGGAAACAAAAAAAGATTTGAGTAAAAGATTAAATATTATAGAAGGTCAAATTAAAGGAATTAACCAAATGATTGCAGAAGATCGCTATTGTGATGATGTTTTAATTCAAATTGTAGCAGCAAGTCAAGCATTAAAAAGCTTAGGAAATCAAATCTTAGAAACTCACTTAAAAACCTGTGTAAGGCGAGATGTACAAAATGGAAAAACGGATATATTAGAGGATGTGATGCAAGTTATAAAAAAATTACAATAGAAAGGAGTTTTATGAAAAAAGTCAAATTTGAGATTCAAGGAATGACTTGTAGTAGTTGTCAGGCGCATGTTGAAAAAGCAGTAAAAAAACTGCGGTGGTGTGCAAAGTGTCAACGTCAATTTACTGGGGAATAATATGGTGGCTCAATATGACGAAACTTGTTTAGATAATGACACGATCATAAAAGCAATTATAGATGCTGGTTATGGAGCTGCTTTGAGTGATGTTCCGAAACAGACAAAAAAAGCAGATATTGACAGTGAAGATGAAAATATAAAAGGAATGAAGCAAAGGTTAATTTGGTCGATTGTTTTTTTGGTACCGCTAATGTATATTGCGATGTATCACATGTTTTATGAGTGGTTTGGTTTGCCAATTCCCGAAGTTGTAAATCATATGTTTCATGGAGTAGAAAATGCACTTAGTTTTGGATTTGTACAATTTTTATTGGTTTTACCAATCATGTATTTAAACCGAAATTATTTTATAGTAGGATTTAAAAGATTGTTTAAAAAAAGCCCTAACATGGATTCTTTGATTGCCATTGGCAGTGCAGCAGCTATTGTGTATGGAATTTATGCCATTTTTCAAATTGGTTATGGATTGGGGCACGGAAAAATAGATGTAGTTCAGAAATTTTCGATGGATTTATATTTTGAGTCAGCTGGAACAATCTTAACTTTGATAACAGTAGGAAAATATTTGGAAACAAAGTCTAAAAGGAAAACCAGTGATGCCATTCGCAAATTAATGGATTTGGCACCAAAGACAGCAGTAGTTTTGCGAGAGGGAAAAGAGGTTGAAGTTAGTGTAGAAGAAATTGTGGTTGACGATATTGTACTGATAAAACCAGGAAGTGGAATTCCAGTAGATGGAAGCCTCGTAGAAGGCAATACTTGGGTTGACCAATCCAGTATTACAGGAGAAAGTATTCCTGTGGAAAAATCGGTTGGAGATGAAGTTGTTTCAGGTACCATGAACAAAAATGGATTTTGCAAAATGAAAGTGACAAAAGTAGGGAAAGATACAACGCTTGCGCAAATTATTAAATTGGTAGAGGAGGCTGGAGACTCTAAAGCACCAATTGCGAGAATTGCGGATAAAGTAAGTGGTGTATTTGTGCCAGTTGTGATTACGATTGCATTTCTTGCTTGTGTTTTTTGGATTTTGCAAGGACAGAGTTTTGAATTTGCATTAAGTGTTGGAATTGCGGTATTAGTGATTTCGTGTCCCTGTGCTTTGGGGCTTGCAACACCAGTTGCAATTATGGTTGGGACTGGAAAAGCAGCAGAAAATGGAATTTTGATAAAATCAGCAGAAAGTTTGGAGACTTTGCATTTGGTTGACACTGTTGTGCTTGATAAAACAGGAACGATTACTAGACGGAAAGCCCAAAGTTGTACGAATTGTAAGTAGGATAGAGGAAAGAAAATTATTGCAAATTGCAGCAAGTTTAGAACAGAATTCGGAACATCCTTTGGCAGAAGCGGTGCTTGAAAAAGCGAAGACAGAAAAGATTGAGTTATTAAATATGAAAGATTTTTTGAATATACCTGGAAGAGGTATTCAAGGAACACTTAAGGGGAAAGCGTATTTTGTTGGAAATAGTACTTTTATGGAAGAAAATAAAATGGATGTAAAGCCTATTATGGGCAAAATTAATGAAGCAAGAACGATAATTTTTGTTGGAATTCAAAATAAAGTTATGGGAGCTATTGAAATTTCAGATGAAGTAAAAAGCGATAGTTTGGCAGCGATTCAGGCACTACAGAAAAAACAAATAGAAGTGGTAATGCTAACTGGTGATAATCAGTTTGTGGCTAATGCAATTGGAAAGGAACTTGGAATTGATAAAGTAATTTCAGAGGTCCTTCCACAAGATAAAGAAAGAGAAGTAGAAAAATTACAGCTAAATGATAAGAAAGTGGCATTTGTGGGAGATGGTATTAATGATAGTCCAGCACTTGTGAGGGCAGATGTGGGGCTTGCGATAGGTAACGGAACGGATATTGCGATAGAAAGTGCGGATTGTGTTTTGATGAAAAATAGTTTACTAGATGTGGTAAGCGCAATTGATTTAAGTAAGTCTGTAATACACAATATAAAAATGAATTTATTTTGGGCATTTTTTTATAATGTGATTGGAATTCCAATTGCAGCAGGCGTATTTTATTTGTCATTTGGGCTAACACTAAATCCGATGCTTGGAGCAGCAGCTATGAGTTTGAGTTCTGTTTGTGTTGTGATGAATGCACTTAGATTACGAAATTTCAAAAGTAAGAAAATAGGGATGGATGTGAGCATCAATCCAGAATATGAGATAGAAAAGGAGGAAAAATGGATGACAAAAATAATTTTTATTGAAGGAATGCAATGTAATCATTGCAAAATAAGTGTTGAAAAGGCACTGGGGAATATCGAAGGTGTGACAAGGGTTGAAGTAAGTTTGGAGAATAAAAATGCAACAATTGAAAGTACGAGAGAAATTGAAGATAGCAAAATTAAGGAAGTGATTGAAGAAGCAGGGTTTGAGGTAAAGTAGAAGACTGTATTTTATACAGTCTTCTATTTTTATGGAAAAATTTGCTAAAAAAAGAATTTTATGGTATAATCTTTACAAAAGGAGAAATCATGCAAAATCAATTTTTGAGAACAGAAAGTTTAATCGGAAAAGAGAATTTGCAAAGCCTATACAAAGCGAAAGTTGCTATTTTTGGGATTGGTGGCGTTGGTTCGTATGTTGTGGAAGGTTTGGCAAGGGCTGGAATTGGAAATTTTGTGCTGATTGATAACGATACAGTTGATATTACAAATTTGAACAGACAAATCATTGCGACGAAAGAAACGCTTGGGAAGGTAAAAGTACAGGTGGCAAAAGAGCGAATTTTGGAAATTAATCCAGAGGCAAAAATTCAAACTTTGCAAATGTTTTTCTTGCCAGATAGTCCACAAATTTTGGATGAAACAATGGATTATGTTGTAGATTGTGTTGACACAGTGACTGCGAAGATAGAATTAGTGGTAAGGGCAAAGGACTTAAATCTTCCAATTATTTCATGTATGGGAACTGGCAATAAGTTGGACCCAACAAAGTTTGAAGTAGCTGATATTTATAAAACTTCAGTTTGTCCGCTTGCCAAAGTGATGCGAAAAGAGTTGAAAACAAGAAATATTGGGAACTTAAAGGTGGTATATTCAAAGGAGGAGCCAATCAAAACTGGGAAGAAGGTTCCACGGAAGTGTTTCTTTTGTGCCATCTGTGGCAGGTTTGATCATGGCTGGAGAAGTTGTAAAAGATTTGATAAAGCAGGTTTAAAGTTGATGGAAAAGTATGAAGAAATTGAAAAAAGTTTGATAACGACTTATCGAAATAAGATTTGGACAAAATTTGTGAAAGGAATAAAGGAGTTTGAAATGATTGCAGATGGCGATAAAATTGCTGTCTGTATTTCTGGTGGAAAAGATTCGATGCTAATGGCGAAGTGTTTTCAAGAATTGAAAAAGCATCGCAGAATGAATTTTGAACTTGTGTTTTTGGTAATGAATCCGGGATATAATGAGGTTAATCAGCAAAAGATTATTGAAAATGCAAAAACTTTAAATATTCCAATTACCATGTTTGAGACAGATATTTTTAATCGTGTGGTAAATATTGAGAATAACCCTTGTTATTTGTGTGCGCGCATGAGAAGAGGTTATTTGTACGAAAAGGCAAAAGAATTTGGGTGCAACAAAATTGCGCTTGGACATCATTTTGATGATGTGATTGAAACAACGCTGATGGGAATGCTTTATGGTGCTCAAATGCAAACCATGATGCCAAAAGTTTGTAGTACCTCACATCCAGGAATGGAACTGATTCGTCCGCTATATTATGTGAAAGAGGAAAATATTATTCGTTGGGCAAAGCGAAATGAATTGGAGTTTATTCAGTGTGCTTGTCGCTTTACTGAGCATTATACAGCCTGTGAAAATCAAGATGGAAGTTCAAAGCGAGAAGAGGTAAAGGCATTGATTAAAGAGCTTAGGAAAAAATATGAAAATATTGATATTAACATTTTCAGGAG
>CAMSEX010000084.1 GCA_947057875.1 uncultured Clostridium sp. | reverse complement strand
ATTAAATCAGTTGTTAAAATTATCATGTATAGTTTATTTGTAGTTTTGCTATTTGGAGTTTTAGTTGATGGAATTTATAACGATAAATTGGCAAATCAGTTGTCTCAAATGGATCGAGCGACATATCTTTGGTGTGTGCGAAATAAAACATTGTTGATGGGAATTGCTTTTTTGGTAATTTTTGCAGTAGCTTCGTTTTTGGTCATTAGAAAATCAAATAATCATTTGATACAGATTATCAATGCTATGGATGAAGTTCTTAAAGAACCTGAAAAAGAGATTAAACTTTCCAATGATTTGTTGATTTTGGAAAGTAGACTCAATAATATTCGTGTCGATTTGGTAACAAATCAAAACAAAGCAAAAGAGGCGGAAAGTAAGAAAAATGATTTAATTATGTATATGGCGCATGACTTGAAAACGCCACTTACATCTGTTATTGGCTATTTGACGCTTTTGACAGATGAAAAAGAAATTTCAAAAGAATTACAGGAAAAATATATTAAAATTGCACTTGATAAATCGCTTCGTTTGGAGGAATTGACCAATCAATTTTTTGAAATTACACGTTATAATTTGCAAAATGTACCAGTCAATAAAAGTAAAATTGATTTGTCATTTTTGCTTGATCAATTAGTGGATGAGTGTTATCCAATGATGCAACCACGTGGTTTGGAGTGTATTGTAGATAAGCCAGAGCATGTTTATTTTATAGGAGATGGCGATAAATTGGCACGTGCTTTTGGGAATTTGCTCAAAAATGCGATTTATTATAGTTACGAAAATACACAAATTGAAATACAAATGCAACAAATAGACAAAAAAATCAAGTTGTTTTTTAGAAATCAAGGCGAAAAAATTCCAGTATATAAATTAGAAAAATTATTTGAAAAGTTTTATCGAGCAGACGAATCACGCACTAGTAGTACAGGAGGAACTGGTTTGGGATTAGCAATTACAAAAGAAATGTTGGAGTTGCATGAAGGCAATATTTCGGTTAAAAATGAAGAGGAATGGATTGAGTTTTGTGTGGAATTGAAGTGTGCAAATTGATTTTTTGTGAGATTTTAAGCGAATGTTAATTTCAGTTGACAAATTTCCAACTAGAATTGGTGGTGTGCAACTGAAAAAAATGGTATTATTTAGTAAGAAAAAGAAAGGAGTAAAAAATGAATTTTGGAGAGAAATTATTTGAACTTAGAAAAGAAAAAAAATTGTCACAAGAAGAAGTGGCAGATCGTTTGAATGTGTCAAGGCAAACTGTTTCTAAATGGGAAACGAATCAAAGTGTACCAGATTTTGATAAAATTATGCCATTGTGTGAATTGTTTGAAATTGGTGTAGAAGAATTGTTAACAGGGAAAAAGCCAGAAGAACCAGAAAATAGTGAAAAAGAAGAGTCAATAAAGCTTCCAACAAGAGAAGAAATCCGAAGAAAATCGGCAGAAATTGTTAGTTCATCTGTTTTGATTTATATTGTAGCAGTGGCAGTTTTTATTGTAGCAATTGATGTTTTATGTTTAAATCCAGTCATTATGACAGCCATATTTTTAGGCGTAATTGGTATCACAACAGCAAGAATTATTCGTCATTATATGTCCATTCCTAAGTTTGAAAAAACAAGTAAAGAAATAAAAGAAGTTGAAATCATGAAGCAAATTAATGGAATTATTGGTGCTGCTTGTGTGATACTATATTTTCTGATTAGTTTTACCACAATGGCTTGGCATATTACATGGATTATTTTTGTGATTAATGGTTTAATTTGTCAGGTTGTGAGATTGTTTTTTATGTTGAAGGAGGATAAAACAAATGAACAATAGAGGGTTAATTATTACGTTAATTATTTTGCTGATAATAATTATTATTTTGTTAACTGCTTTTTTGGGATTGTCGATAAACGGAAGAATTGGATTGCAAAAATGGAATTCTAAAAAAAGCAAGCAAGTGATTTTTGATAATAATTATGAAATATCACAAGTAGAAAATTTGGAGATTTTGTCCATAGCAGGAGATATTAAATTTGAAGAAAGCACAGATGGGAAAGTCAGAGTTGTGGTATATGGAGAAAGGGAAGAAGACTTGCAAGTGAGTTTAAATGGGAATCAATTAAAAGTAGATTATGCTCAATATAGACACAAAGGGTTTTTCTGGGGACTTCATTTTTACAGTAATGATATTATGATTTATTTACCAAAAGATGCAGCATACGAGATTTCTGTCAAAGCCAATTATGGAGATGTTAAAGCAATTGATTTACCAAATAGCACGATGAATATTAGCGAAGATTGTGGAGATGTGATTTTGGGAAAAGTGAAAAATGTTTTTGTGAAAAATAGTTATGGCAATGTAAAAATTGCAGAAATTAGCAATAAGGTAGAAATTGAATCAGAGTGTGGAGATGTCAAAATTGGTTCTGTGAATCTTATGGAAAACTCGTCTATTGTGAATCGTTTGGGAGACGTCAAAATTGGGGAAACTAATGAAATTTATATGGATGCTAAAACAGATTTAGGTGATGTAAAAATCAATCATAATGATAGGCATGCAGAAATTGTTTTGAAAATTCAGAATAGTTGTGGAGATATTAAAGTTGGGAATTAGGGGGTTAGATATAAAAATCTAACCTTTTTTAATATGACATAAAAATGTCATATTAAAAAATAAATAAAATTTCAATTTTGTATTGCTAACAATAAAATTTATAGATATAATAGTAATAATTGATGTATAAATTTTAGGAGGAATGTTATGTTTTTTGATGATGCAGAAGAAAAAAAGAAGTTGGGGGAAAATGAGGACGTTATTTATGAATTGGACGAACTAGATGAATTGGATGATTGGGGAAGGATAGACGAGAAAGTGCCAGAAGATTTTGATTTATTTGAAGGATATGAAGATTTTGGTAAAAAGGAACCCACAATAGAAAATACAGAAGCTGAAGAACTTCCAGAAGAAGATTTCGGAGACTTGGGAGATTTGGTAGGAGAAGATTTTGAATTACCAATGGATGAGACGGAAGAGTTGGGCGAAATAGGAAATTTAGAGGAAGATGATTTTGAGTTGCCAATGGACGAACTAGAAGAATTAGATGAAATAAGTGATTTTGAGGAAGAAGATTTCGAGTTACCGATGGAAGAAGCAGATGAGTTGGGCGAAATAGGAGATTTAACAGGAGATGACTTTGAAGAACCAATAGATGATGTAGTAGAAGATGTTCAAGATAGTGAGGAAGTGGAAGAAAAATTCGAGGAAGAATACGAAGAAACGGAAAATAATGAAGACGCCAATGAAGTGGAAGAAACAGATGAAAGTATTGAAGAGGCAGAGTTGGCTGGTTTAACGAGTTTGCGTGCAGAATATATTTTTTTGGGGCTTTTGCTAAATAATCCAAAAGCGATTTCTAGATATTATTTTTTGTATGAGGATTGCCATTTTGCGACTCAGGAATTAGATAATATTTATCGAATTCTTGTGTTTCGTGAGGCAGAACAATACGCGCCAGCAGAGGCAAAGGAAGGCTTCAAACTTCCTATGGAGGCAGATGATACATACAATTTGCAGTTGCAATTGAAGGAAATGGCAAACGAAAAGAACTATGATATTGAAATGGTTTATACGATTTTGAAGAAATTGTTTCTTTTAAAGAAAAATTATTTGGCAGCTCCAACTAAAATTATTCGTGATAGCATTTTGGATATTGTGAATTATCAATTGTATAATGAAATGACGGTTGAAGAAGTGGAAAGTGCGATTGAACAAATTGGCGTAACCGCAAGTTTAAGCCAAGGACGTCTGACAGATAACGTGACAAGTTTCTTATTAAATGAAGAAAGCACACTTGTCACAGGTGCAGAATTGCCGTTTCCAATTTTGACAAGTGTATTTAAGGGAATTCGTAAAGGGGAAACTTTCTGCTATGCGATGCCTTCTAATTCAGGAAAAAGTAGATTTACGATTAATATGGCAAGTTATTTGGCGTTTACACAAAATAAAAAAGTTTTGATTATTTCAAATGAGATGTCAGAAGAAAAAATGAAACTTTGCTTAATTACAACAATTTTGAATAATGAGGCGTATCAGAATTTACATGGACAGAAACTTCGTAAAAATGAGGGCGAATTGTTGGCACTAAAGTTTAGACCAGATCATAAAAAAGGCATAAAAGTGGATGAAGATGGCTATATTTTAAGAGAAGATAATGAGTCAATGGAAGATTTTGTGGAAAGATTAAATGAGTTTTCTACTGAGTTTCGACAAACGATTGCTACAACAGAATGGCTAAATGACCAACTTGAAAATTCGATTTATTTTATTCACATAACAGAACACACGAATGAAGATATCCGAAAAATTATTATGAATTATTATTACAGAGAAAACATTGAGTATATTTTCTATGATACACTAAAAGCGGATACAGAGAATATTGGAAATGGAGACGAAGTCAAAAAAACGGCTACCATTCTTTCCAATTTAGCACAGAAGTTCGAGATTTTTATTGGTTCTTCAATGCAGTTATTGGAAAGTAGCACATTGCCTGTTAATTTGACGATTAATGATATGTCAGCAAGTAGAACTGTGAAAGAGGTTTTGGATACCCTTTGTTTGATGAAACAAATCAACCCGCAAACTCTTTCAAAATATGAATATTCTCCAGTTGAAGAAGCAAAGGAATATCAAGATTTGGAAATTTTTGAAGACCCAGATGTAAGATATTATGTTTGTGTTGTTGACAAAAATAGAGCTGGTGCTAAACCAACTTTGTTATTCCGTTTAAATTTGGCGTATAATACTTGGGAAGAATTAGGTTATGTACGACTAAAACAAGAATTTTTGAGTGACCTTTAATTTAAGTAAGGAGGAAAAATGCGTCCGACTGTTATGCAAGTGAGTTTGCGTAAATTTAGAGAGAATGTAAAAGAAATTCAGTCTCAATTGCCAAAAGATTGCAAAATGATGCCAGTTATTAAAGCAAATGCTTATGGAACATATATCAATACACAAATTGATGTTGTAAGTGAGTTTGATATAGTGGCTGTTGCGGTTGTTTGTGAGGGAGCAGAACTTCGCAAAATTGGTTATGAAAAAGAGATTTTTGTGCTCAATCAGCCAGCAGTTTCCGAAATAGAGGAAATTGCTGCGAATGATTTGAGTGTAGGAATTTCGGATAAAAATTTTGTCAAGGAACTGGGGAGTAGAAATGATTTTTTCAAAGTCCATATTGAAGTTGATTCTGGCATGGGAAGAACAGGAATTCAGTTTAGTGAAGTCTCAGATTTTATTGATTTTGTGAAAAAATTTCAAAATATTCAAATGGAAGGCATTTATACGCATTTGTCTTCTGCGGATAATGATATAGAATATACGAAAAAACAGTTGGAGATTTTTGACCAAGCGGTCGAAATTGCAAAAGAGAAAGTGCCTGATTTGAAATATATTCATTGTAGTGCTTCCAATGGGATTGTGAATTTTAAGGAAACAAAATGCAATTTGGTGCGTCCGGGGATGATTTTGTATGGTTATTCT
>CAMSEX010000083.1 GCA_947057875.1 uncultured Clostridium sp. | reverse complement strand
GGTGACTGGAGTTCAGACGTGTGCTCTTCCGATCTCATTCGGTTTTAAGCCAGATTATATCAAAATTTATGATGAAGAAGAATGCATTCGTGATGACGTTATCATTGGAATTTACAATGGCAGACTTTGCAAATCGAATTTATATACAAGTTTAATTGGTTTGAACTTATTAACCAATAGAAAAACTTTGCTAAAAGAAAATTCTATACGTTAAGTAAAATAAAGATAGGAGGAATTAAAAAATGAATTTTTTGAAAAAAATTAAAGAAAAATTATGGAAGGTTTTAAGGAAATATTTTGATAGAGAAAAATTAGAAAAGTTTCCGATTTTTTATATTAATGGCAGCCAAACTTTGCCACCACCTTTGAGCGTTTTAGAAGAAGAAAAACTACTTCAGAAATTAGATGAGAATGATGAAGAGGCCAAGAAAATACTGGTGGAGCGAAATTTAAGGCTGGTTGTCTACATTGCTAGGAAGTTTGAAAATACAGGAATGGATTTAGAAGATTTAATTTCAATTGGAACCATTGGACTAATGAAAGCCATTAATACATTCAATACTGGAAAAAATATCAAATTGGCGACTTATGCTTCGCGTTGTATCGAGAATGAAATTCTGATGCAATTAAGGCGTACGTCAAAACTGAAATCGGAAGTTTCTATTGATGAACCTCTCAACAAAGATAGTGATGGAAATGAGTTGCTTCTTTCGGATATTTTGGGAACCGAGGATAACGTGACTTCCAAAGGGATTGAAGATGAAGTGGATAAAAAACTATTGCAAATTGCGATTGAGCATTTGAATGAACGTGAAAAAGATATTATGCAGCTGCGTTTTGGGATTGGAACCAGCGAAGGTAAAGAAAAAACGCAAAAAGAAGTGGCGGATATGATGGGGATTTCGCAAAGTTATATTTCCAGATTGGAAAAGAAAATCATGAAAAAAATGAAAAAAGAGATTTTGAGCAAGACAGGATAGAATTTTTGAATGATAACTGTATTTTTAAAATATAGTTATCATTTTTCTTGCAAAGAATGGTAAATTATGATATAATAATTATGTTAATAGTAGGGAGAAATTTTTAATGTTAATAAAAGAAATAGAACCAATTGGAACTTTTGGAAAAAGTATAGTAAGTGAAACAGATAGTAATGAACTTTATGAAATGATAGAATTACCTTTAAGACAAGCATGTAAAATATTGAAAGACAAAGGAATTGAAACAGTCATGAGTAGTGCAAACAAAAATAATATACTATGTCTAGGACAAAGAAGACTTGAAAAAGAAGATGTTTGCAATCAGGAATTTTATTTAGATAGTCCAACTTTTGAAGATATTGGTAGAGGTTATGCTTGGATTATGCTAAATTTTGATAGTTTATCTTGTCAAAATAAAGAATTATTATTTCATTTAGAACAGAAGAAAGACAAAGCAGGAAATAAAACAGGAGAGAAGGCAATTTGGTTTATGCGTGGCTCTTCTAGTTGTTTTGATATTGTTGCGCCATCGAGAAACTTTCAGAGGCAGAAATCTTCTGAAAACAAGAAAGAAAAGGAATTATCTGATAAATTTGAAAAAAGGCATATTGTACTAAGCTATAACGATGGTTATTATCCTAAAAGAGTTGTAAGTATAAGAATGCCTATAAATGAAAAAACAACAGCAGAAGAAGTAGATGTTTTTTTTAAGAATTTTGCAAGAAGTTTTCAAAACCAAGAAAAAGAAGTAAAAATAAATCAAAAAGAAGTATTGGAAATGGGAGAAAAATAGAAATATATTTTAATTTTAAATCTGCCTATTGAAATTTTACAGAGAATCATATATACTGTTTTTACGAATAAGGAGGAAAAGTTATGGAGAAATGTTTGTTACTTGGAAATGGCGCAAGAGAAGCAGTAATTGCAGAAGCAATGAGCGAAAAATATGAAATGTATTGTGTGATGCCTTATGAAAATCCATCTATTGCAGAGTTTATTCAGAAGTCAAATGGAAAATTTGAGATTGGAAATCCATTTGATAAAGAACTTGTGAAAAAATTTATTGGGGAAAATGAGATTAAATATTGTATTATCAGCAATGATAATTTGCTACAAGATGGTTTGATAGACTTAGCAAAAGAATTAGGACTTAAGACTTTTGGACCAACGAGCAAAGGAGCTAAAATTGAATGGAGTAAAACGTATGCTCTAGAAGTAGTTAAAAAATTAGCGCCAGAAATGATTATTAAAAATTTTGAAGTAACATCTTTGGCAGAGTTAGACGATGCTTTAGCGAATTATTCGGATGAAAATTTTGTGATTAAGCCAGAAGGTTTGACAGGTGGAAAAGGCGTGAAAGTTGGTGGTGTACATTTTGAAACAAAAGCAGAAGGAGAAAACTATGCAAAAGAATGTTTGCAACAAAGTGGAAAAGTGATTGTGCAAGATAAAGTAAAAGGCAAAGAATTTACTGTTATGTGTATCACAGATGGAAAGACAGTTGTTCCTCTTCCTATTACATTTGATTATCCCTATCGTTTTGATGAAGACAAAGGTCCAGGAACTGGTGGCATGGGTTGTATTGGTTTTGCGAATGGATTATTGCCATTTTTGAGAGAGGACGATGTGGCAATTTGTAGTTCTTTAATGCAAAAAACAGTGGATTATTTAAACAAAGATGGACAAGAATTTACTGGAATTTTATATGGTGGATTTTTCAAAACAGACGAAGGAATTAAGTTTATTGAATTTAATGCGCGTTTTGGTGATCCAGAAGCAATGAATGTAATTAATTCTTTTGAAACCCCTTTTGCAGAAGTGGTAACAAGTGTATTTGAAGGAAATTTGTCTCCAGAAAAATGCCAATTTAATGGAAAAAATAGTTTTTTGGTTTATGTTGTGAGCAAGGAATATGCACTAAAATCAAAAGTTCCACCAGTTGAATTTTCTTTGAATAAAGAGAGTATTGAAAGTAAAGGAGTAAAAATTTATTTTGCTAATGCTAAAAAGATAGGAGAAAATAAATATACTTCTGTTAGTAATTCAAGATTGTTTGCGATTGAAAAAACGGGAGATGATTTTGAAGAAATCAAAAAACAAGCTTATCAAGTTATTCAGGAAGAAGTTGATCCTGTTTTAGATTATAGAAATGATATTGGAAATATGTATGAGCATTAGAAAATGGTTGCGTTTTTATGTTGATTATGATACAACAAAATTATTATATATTTAGGAGGAATGCAACATGACAATTCAAACAGAAAGATTGCGGCTGAGACCGTTTAAGATTGAGGATGCCAACTGGTATTTTAAGGTTACGCAAGAGAAAGCTGTACGAAAGTATCTTCCTGGTGCTTATGCTAGGTCAATAAATGATTCTAGAAGTTTTATTGAGCAATATTACTTAAAATGTGATTTTGTCCATGATTTTTGTTTGGTTATGGAAGAAAAAAGAAGTCGGGAACGAATCGGGTTTTTGGACATAACCCAAGGAATAACAGGAATGTTAGAAGTAGCTATGCTGATTATACCTGAATATCGGGGAAATGGATATAATTATGAAGCTTTGAATGGTTTTACTAAGCAGGTACCAAACAAAGTTTTAAGGTTTATAATTAAGGAAGATAATAAACCTTAATTAAAGTCGATACAAAAATTCAAGGAAGTAATAGAACGAAAAGATGAAATAAAAGGAAGTTTGGTTTTTGTATGGGAAACTTGAAAATGAGCTATGCCAAAAGCATAGCTCATTTTCATTGTAGAATCAGAATTCTGCGTTTGTTACTGGACTTTTTTAATTTTGCATGCTTTTAGCTTACCGCAGTCGTTGGTAACGATAACCTCAATACTTTCAAAGTTCTTTTCAATCCATGTAATTTCACTGCTGTACAAATTCATTGCAAATTCAGAACTGTTTTTGTTTTCCATTAAGTCCTTGATGCGTAAGCGAATCCGTTCACTTCTGGTAACTTTTTCATACATAATTTGTCCTCCTACTAATGTTTTATTTACACAACTATTATACTTCAATTTACATAAAAAGTCAAGATATTTTTTAATTTTTCTTGCATTTTATAGTTTTTAATGATATATTTACCATATCAAAGGAGTGAAAATGGAATATCAAGTTGGAGATCAAATTGAAATGAAGAAACAACATCCCTGCCGGTAGTAAAAAATGGGAAATTACTCGTGTGGGAGTGGATTTTAAGTTTAAATGTTTACGGTTGCGAACATGTGATTGTTGTCACAAGACAAAAGGCTCTAAAAATGATAAAGAAAAAATTAGAAAATTAAAATAAATGGAGGTTAAAAATGGAAGAAGTAAAAATTGGGAAGGTTTATCGTCATTTTAAAGGAAATTATTATTTTGTAGAGAATATTGCTTTGGATTCGGAAGCCAAAGAAAGAATGGTTATTTATAAACCAATTTATGATCGAACAGATTGTGGGCTTTGGGTAAGACGTGAAACAATGTTTTTAGAAGAAATTCCAGAGCGCCCAGATAATATAACAGGGCAAAAACATCGTTTTGAATTGTGCGAAGATTTACAAAAAAATTACATTATTTAAGGAGAGAAAACTATGATTGATATTAAATTTTTGAGAGAAAATCCAGAAGCAGTTAAGGAAAACATAAAAAAGAAATTTCAAATGCACAAATTGGATTTAGTGGACGAAGTGCTAGAACTGGATCAAAAAAGTAGAGAACTGATTGTAAAAGGTGACGAACTTCGTAGCCAGAGAAACAATTTTAGCAAGGAAATCGGAAAATTAATGGCAGAAGGGAAAAAAGCTGAAGCAGAAGAAAAGAAAGCAAAGGTAAATGCGATTAATCAAGAACTTGCAGACAATGAAAAATTAGAAAATGAATATCGCCAAAAAGTAACAGATATTATGATGAAAATTCCAAATATGATGCACAATTCTGTGCCAATTGGAAAAGACGATAGCGAAAATGTGGAAGTGCAAAAATATGGGGAGCCAGTCGTGCCAGATTACGACATTCCGTATCATGCGGAAATTATGGAGAGTTTGGCTGGGCTAGATTTAGATAGTGCACGTCGCGTAGCAGGAAACGGCTTTTATTATTTAATGGGCGATATAGCGCAGCTTCATTCTGCGATTATTACTTATGCACGTGACTTTATGATTGGCAAAGGTTTTACTTATTGTGTGCCACCATTTATGATTCGTAGTGATGTGGTAACTGGTGTGATGAGCTTTGAAGAAATGGATGCCATGATGTACAAAATTGAAGGCGAAGATTTGTACTTGATTGGAACCAGTGAACATTCTATGATTGGAAAATTCAAAGGTCAAATTTTGAAACCAGAAAATTTGCCATATACCATGACTTCTTATTCTCCTTGTTTTAGAAAGGAAAAAGGTGCTCATGGAATTGAGGAACGTGGCGTGTATCGAATTCATCAATTTGAGAAGCAAGAAATGATTGTAGTTTGTGAACCAGAGGAGAGTTATGAATGGTATGACAAAATGTGGCAATTTACAAGATCGGAAGAGCACACGTCTGAACTCCAGTCACCTCTCGTCAT
>CAMSEX010000082.1 GCA_947057875.1 uncultured Clostridium sp. | reverse complement strand
TACGGGAATCGAACCCATGATTCCACCTTGAGAGGGTGGCGTCTTAACCGCTTGACCAAGGGGCCATAAAATATGAATGACACGTTATATAGAACAAATTGTTCCAATAATAAACATTGACTAATTATTTATATCACAAAATAAATAATTAGTCAATACCAAAATTTTTATTTTTTAATTTCCGATCTCTTTTTGATAATCACTATCTGCTTTTACTGGCTTGTGCACACTTTTTTGAGTGTTTTGTTTACTTTCGTTATTTTCTTGAAACTTCTCCTGCTTTTCAACCTTTACTCTGTGATTAAAATCTTTTTCAGACACATCATTATCAAAAGTATGAGTCATATCAAATACTCTACTAATCAACTTTTCCTCTGATGCTTGTTGTAAATCAATTGCTTTTTGTGTCTTTTCATTTTCTCCTCTTTCCATTGGCTTTTTCTTTGTATCGTATGCAATCGCTTCTTGTGGTGTCTCCTCTTCCTCAAATCTTGACATACTTGAAAAAGCTGTAAAAGCCTCTCCTAAAATTTGACCTACAACTGTTTGTCTCAACCATTGTCCTATTTGATTTTTACTAACTTCCTTTTGTGCATTTGCACTCATTTGGTTCTCACTTTCCTTCCTTATTGGATTGTATAGTTATACTATACAATTATAGTATAACATAAAATTTTCCAAAAATCAAGCCTTTTTCACATTTTTTATTGTATACGAATACGTGGATATAAATTATCTTCTTTCAATTGTGCATCAATTCTTGCCTCTTCAATATAAATTTGTTTTACTCTTTCACGAGAAGCTTTTTTTTCTTCTTTCATTTTCGCTTTCATTTCTTTTCTCGCTTCACGCTCTTTTTTCTTCTCATTTTTTCTTAACAACTTTTGCTTTTTCAAATTCATTTTTTCTTCTTGTCTTTCCAATTCTGCCATTCTAATCATATCGTCCATTTCTACTTGGCGTCTTATCATTTCTTCTGTTATAGTTTCTTCTGATTGAAAATCAATATCTTTAAAATTTTTCATTTCCTCTTGTTGCAACTTTTTCTCTGCTTCTTTTTTCTCTCTTTCCAGCCTCTGCTCTGTTTGCAATTCTTCACGAGTTTTTGTTTGCACAGGTTCCTTTTTTTCTTGCTGTTCTCTTATTAAATCAAATTTACTCTTATTTTGTTTTTCAACATAGGCAATAGTAGGCTTTACTTCTAACTCTTCTATTGGTTCTTCTGCAATCATTTCCTCTTTTTCTAGCACGTTTGGTATTTTTTCATCTGGCTCAACAATCATACTTCCAGACTCAATCAGTTTAATTTTCTCACGTTTTGCTTTATAATTTTTAATATGTTCTTTCATATCTTGTGACTTTAATTTAATGTTTTGCCCTACTTTTACTGCAACTTTTTTCAATTGCACTCCTCCAGCCACAATCATACTTCCGATAAAAGCAAACACAATGCCTACTTTTCTACAATTTTTAAGTAATTGTTTTAATTTTTTGCAATACACACCCATTTTACCTAAAACTTTATTGCTCCAATGTTTCCACCTAACTTTTACATTCGCCAATTTCTTTTTCAATTTACGGTCTGGAATTTTATTCAAGCCCATTCCAACCATAACCTCATCAATATCTTTGATTTTCTCATATGCTTTCGCAAATTCATCCATTTTTGTATTTCCATAAGAAGACATCATCAAAACCAAATCTGATTCTTTCGCCAAAATAGCAGCTTCTGGCGCCTCCAAAATAGAAACTGTATCAAAAATAATGATATCGTAAAACACTTTCAAATCTTTTATCAATTGTTTCAATTTTCCATTCCTCAATAGCTCAGCAGCATTTGGTGGGATATTTCCGTGCTGTAATTACATTCAAATTACGAATTTCTGTGTCGTTAATAAAACGATTGATTCTCTCGTTAATCGCATTTCCATTGGCATTTAAGCTTGATAAATAATTAGAAAAGCCTAAATCATTTGGCAACTCAAAAATTTTAGCAAGTCGCCCTTTTCTCATATCGCCATCAATCATAATAACTTTTTTACCAGCTTTTGCAAACTCAATCGCCAAATTGGTTGCCACATATGTTTTTCCTTCAAGTGATTTTGGGCTTGTAATCAAAATCGTTTTACTTTTTAAATCACTTTTGGAATCCACAAATTGAATATTCGTCATAAGCGTTTTAAAAACAGAACTATTATGTGCTCTAATATTTCTAATATTTAGTTTTTTCTTTTTAATCGTCTTTATATAAGGTATTGAAATAAGTGATTTCAAATTCGTTATTTCTTCTATTTCTTTACAAGTTTTAATTTTATTATCCAGCAAAATGCAAATCGCAAAAAAGGCGCTTGACAATCCCAAACCAATTATAAAAGCAAGAATTGCTACAACAATTGTATTCCCTTTACTAAAAAAATCACCTGAATTGTCAATTTCATAAAAAGTTATTTCTCCATAAACCTCATAAAGTTTTTGGCGAAAACTTCTGATTATTTCATCTGAAACAGCTTTTATTTCATCAGCTTTTTCACCTGACAATTTAATTTCAAGCACGTTGGTATCAGCCACAAGACTTATTTCCAAGCCCTTTTCTAACTCTATTTTACTCAAATTCACACCTGCATTTTGAATGGCATTTTCTAACAGTTCAGACCCTTTCAAAAACTCTTGATAAGTTTGTATATTTTCCGAATTTCCCATCAAAATTTTCTTGGTTGCCACATATTCTACATTTGTCAAAGTATAAGCAATTCCAGTAATCGCAAATATTACAGCAATTGAAATAATATATAATTTCTTTTTCAAAATCGCTTTACAAAACTCAATTTTATTTTTTTTCATATTCGTCCCCCTACGGATTCAATTAAAAAAGATGTAAATAAAACTAACTTTTACTCACATCTTTCGTACATTCTATACTATTATATCAGAAAATTTAACAAATTTCAATAGATAACATAAAAAATTTACAATTATTTTTTCTTATTTTGTTTTACAACCTCATATAACATAACTCCAGTTGCCACAGAAGCATTGAGCGAAGTAATTTGCCCCTTCATTGGAATTTTAACTAAAAAATCGCAATTTTCTTTCACTAACTTGCTCATACCAAAACCCTCACTACCAATTATAATAGCAATTGGTCCTGTCAAATCTTGGTCATCATAATCTATTTTTGCTTCTCCATCTGTTCCAACAATCCATAAACCACCTTTTTTCAAACTACGAATTGCATCATTCAAATTATTCACGCGAGCCACTTTCATATAGGTTGTTGCACCAGCTGAAACTTTGCTTACTGTGCTATTGACACTTGCACTTCTTCTCTTTGGAATAACAATTCCATGTACCCCAGCTGTTTCCGCAGTTCTAATAATCGCCCCTAAATTATGTG
The DNA here is from genome assembly GCA_947057875.1 of uncultured Clostridium sp. GTDB lineage: Bacteria > Bacillota > Clostridia > TANB77 > CAG-508 > Scatovivens. Next base: position 2,143 of record CAMSEX010000082.1, on the reverse strand, counting down.
GGTCTTCTATTCCATCTAACAACAAAACAAATGGTTGTTCATGTCTCTCTTTTGCAAAATCTAAAATATCCTCTATTTCGCAATAGTCAAATGGAGGTACCATTGCTACTATACCTTGATGATTTTCTTTTGACAAATCATCCAATTTTGCTTTTTCAACTTCTACTATAACCACGCTGGCCTCTTTCGCTTTTGCTATAATTTCCTTAATAGAGCCATGTTTTTCTCCACGTTCTAGCCAAATTTTATTAATATCCTTACCAGATTTTAACCATTCTAAAACAGCATTTCTTCCATATATTATGTCATTATATGGATTATCGTTTCTTTTTTCCTGCATTTTTTCTCCCTTAACAATTTCCTCAAAAACTATTTTTGCAAAATTTCTAAACCTTTATTTAATTGCTCATCGATTTCTTCGGCACCTTCTTCCTCAGGAACATCCTCTACTTCAACATCTGGTTCAATTCCAATTTTGTTGATTTTTACTTCATTTGGCGTAAAATATTCTGCTGTTGTCAATTTCAAAACACTACCATCTGTTAAAGAAAACACATTTTGAATCACGCCTTTTCCATAAGTTTTCTTCCCTATAATTGTCGCTTTTTGATTATCTTTCAACGCTCCCACCAAAATTTCAGAAGCACTAGCTGAATAACCATTTACCAAAACCACCATATCCATGTTAATGACTGGTTCCTGTTCTGCTTTAGTCACTTCTTTATTCTCTTTTGAATCAACTGTTAGTAACATCGTTTTCCCTTTTGGAATCATCATATCTGCAATTTCCAAAGCCTCATCTACCAAACCACCAGTATTGTCTCTTAAATCAAGTATCAACTTTTGTGCTCCCTGTGCCTGCAAATTTTCAAAAGCTGTTTTAAATTCTGTACTACATCCCTCATCAAAAGTTGATAATTTGATATAACCAATCTGATTTTCTTTCATTTCACTTTTGACATGATATACTTTAATTGCTTTTCTTTCTACATCAAATTCCAAATATTCATTATTTCTTAGAACTTTTAAATGAGTTTTACTCCCTTCTTCACCTTTTACTTTAGAAGCAACCTCTTGCGTATTAGCGCCAATCACAGATTCGCTATCTACTTCTATTATAATATCTCCACTTTTTAATCCAACAGCTTCTGCTGGTGATTCCTCCATTGGCTCTAAAATCACAATATTACCATTTATATCTTGACTCATGTAAATTCCAATTCCAACATAATTTCCCAAAGCATCTGCTTGGTAATCTTCCCATTCGCTTGCTGTCATATATTCCGAATATTCATCTTCTAATCCGTTTACATAACCTTTTACCGTTTCATCCATCATTTTTTGTTCATCAATTTCACCTATGTAATATTCATCAATTAAGGTTCTGAAACTTTTTAAATTAGTCGAAATCGCACCAATGTTTTCTGCTCCATTTTCATTAGAAGTCCCCATGACAAACAAATGATTTCTCCCTAAGCTATTGTATGTTACATAAAATGTAATAACTGCTGTTACACAAGCCACTAATATAGTAGATAATACACATCTATAAATCAATTGTTTTCTTTGATATGATTCCATTCTTCCTCCTCTAAAATTTTGCTATCTCATGCAAATTATGGCAAATATTGAGATGGATTCACTCTTTTTCCACTCACAAAAATTTCAAAATGCAAATGGTTTCCTGTTGAATTTCCTGTTGAACCAACATAGCCAATCACTTGCCCTTGACTAACTTGCTCATTTGTACTAACTGCTCTTCTACTCATATGTGCATACAAAGTCATAGTTCCATCACCATGTGTAATTGTTACATAATTTCCATAACTATAATATTTACCATTTCTTATTTTTGCCTCAGACTTAATCACTCGACCTGATTTTGCAGCCAATATTGGAGTTCCTTCTGGGCACGCAAAGTCTACACCCGTATGACCTCGATAGCCATTCATTCCAGTAGTAATATTTCGTTTTGATTTTCCAGACAATGGGCAAATAAATCCAGAAGTATTTGGTGTAAAACTAACATCCGCATCACTAACTGGTTTTCCTGCTTTTTTGGCTGCTGCTTCTGCTGCTTTTCTTCTTTCCTCTTCCTCTTGCCTTGCAATTTCTGCTAACTAGATCGGAAGAGCACACGTCT
>CAMSEX010000081.1 GCA_947057875.1 uncultured Clostridium sp. | reverse complement strand
TTGCTCTATCTTTCAAACTCTCAGTAAGTTCCCAAATATGCCAAACTGCTCCATGTTTTTTTACATGTTCTATAATTTTTTTAGCTATAATTTTTACTTTTCTTTGTTCCAATAATTCTTGCTTTTCTCTATCTGCTTCTGGTTTTATGGTAGTAAAAATTTCCATTAAATCCAAATCATTTAAAGTTCTTAGATATTCTTCTGTCAAATTTAGCTTTCTCTCATTACTCTTAATCGCTTGAATTGCATTTTTCATTTTTTTATATTGAGCAAACTTTTCTTCATTTTTCTTCAAAATTGCTTCAACACTTTTATCTGGTAAATGTATCAAAGTATCCCTTACTACATCTTGTTCAAGTATCTCTTTTACATTTCCACTCACTACTTCTAATTTTGTTTCTGGATTTTCCATGCTTTTTACAACTTTATGAATATTCACCTTTGAATTATCTTTATCTGGTGGCAATGCATTTACAATTTGCGCCTCATTATTTGTCTTTACCAATATTCTTTGCAATCTTTTAGCTTTTATATCATCCACCCAATCATTAATTCTATCAGTAATTTTCAAACAATCACCCTCTTTCCTAAATTCTATAAATGTTCCATTACTGCCTCAGAAATTGCAGTTACCAATTGTTCCATTTGTGTTTTAATGATTTCCAAATCATTTTTGATATATCCCATTTCAATTTGATAACATTCAATTCCCTGATTTGAATTCCAATACTGATTAGCAGCATAACTTTTATTTCTGCCATCTACATATGCATTGGTTGCAATTCCGCCAACTTCACGAATGGTATATAAATACGGCGTATCCAGCGTTATATTATATGGCACATAACCTTTCCTATTCGCAGTATTAACATACTCATTCATCACACTTTGCGTAAAATTGCGCACATACACCCCATCGCCCTTTTTAAATGAATTGTTATTTGAAAACTCCAAATCCGTATAAGTCACAATTTTATTTGCCAAACTTTGCGCCAAATCTAAATTTGACTTAGCTGGGCTATACACTTCCAACCCTCTCAAGCCTTTATTTCCATTATTCAAATGAAAGGAAAACATCCATTTTGCTTTCGCACTACACGCAGTTGTAATCCTACCATTGACATCATACATATTAGTTGACGTATAATCTGCTGAATTGGTATCATCTCTTGTCAATTTTACCTTCAAACCATTTGCTTCCAAACGTTCTTTTAGCAGTTTTGAAACAGCAAGCGCAATATCTGCCTCTGTATCACTCCCTGACTTTTCGCCCACATCTTTTCCACCATGTCCACTATCTAGCACAATATCATAAACATTTTCTGGCTTTTCAGAAGCTACTACATTCAATCCCAAATATGCCATTGATTGTTCTTCCAATTTTTTCTCTTGAAAACCAATCTCTACCTTTTTATTTTGATTTTCCTTTGTCATTGAAAAATATTCAATCTCTCCATATTCTGAAATATTCTGTAAAGAATAATATTTCGGATTCACACTATTATTCAACTTTAGTCTGACCAAAACAACATATTCGCCTAATTCTAAATCATCCAAAAGGCAACCATCATTGATTTGATCAGTTGTTGTAATTACTAAATTTCCTTCTTGAAAAATTCCCGAAAGCGGATATGTTTTCTCAATCCCAGACCCATTTGTTAAATACAACTTCACACTTTCAAAATTATCTTTTGAGACACCTGACAAACTACCCGAAAAATTGAAGGCTCGTCCATAAGTAAAAAACTCCTTTACTTGAACTTGTTTCGTCTGCACATTTTCAAAAACAGTATCTAGTTTTGAGACTTCTGATGTACTTTTTCCGTTTGTATGAAATGAAAAATAAAGCCCAATTCCCAAGCCGATTATCATAAATATTAACATCATAAAAGTAAGAAGCTTCTTAAACATCATTCTTTCCTCTTTTATTGTTTTTTTATTATATAAAAATTTTCCTAATTAGTCAATTATTTCCCCTATCAAATCATAACCTCTGACACCTGTAATTTTGCATTTCATAAACTTTCCAATCATCGCTTCGCAGCTAGCGGCCACGCAACCAACAGTTGACATTTTTTTCACATAAATGACACCATCTTCATCTGGAATATCCCTATAACTTCTTGCTATCCAATATTTGTCAGATGCGCTATCAATCAGCACTTCATAGGTATTTCCCACTTTTTCTTGCAACTTTTCTTTCGCCATTTCTTCCTGCAACTTCATTAAAGCATTCCAACGTTTTTGCTTTGTCTTGTAATGTACTTGGTTTGGCAATTTGGCAGCAGGTGTTCCTTCTTCTTTGGAATATTCAAACGCACCCAATTTATCAAACTTTGCCCTTTTTACAAATTCATATAACACTTCAAAATCTTCCTGCGTCTCTCCCGGAAAACCAACCATCATGGTTGTTCTTATAACAACATCTGGAATTTCTTTTCTTAATTTATGTATCAAATTTTCAATAGATTTACAATCGCTTTTTCGGTTCATTTTTTTCAAAACTGGGTCTGAAACATGTTGTAAAGGAATATCAAAATAATGACAAATTTTTTTACTTTTTTTGACCACTTCAATAAGTTCGTCTGTAATACTTTCAGGATAAGCATACAAAAAACGAAGCCATTTAATACGTTCTATTTGAGTTAATTTTTCTAGTAATTCTGCAAGTTTTGGCTCTCCATATAAATCAATTCCATATTTTGTGGTATCTTGTGCAATCACAATCAATTCTTGATAACCCAAATCGGCAAGCCTTTTTGCCTCTTTTAAAATCTCTTCCATTGGGCGACTAATATATGGTCCACGAATATAAGGTATCGCACAATAGGTACAATGATTACTACAACCTTCTGCAATTTTTAAATATGCCGTTCTTTCGCCTGTGGCAATACATCTTTCTAGATAATCCAATGGATTTTTGGATTTTATCTCTTGCCCCAACAACTTTTGAATTTTACTCCATATTTCATCATATTCGTCTACTGAAACAAACAAATCAACTTCTGGCAAGGCTTTTTCAAGCTCTGACTTATATCTTTTTACCAGACAACCAGTCACAATCAAAAATTGACAATTTCCATTTTTCTTATATTCCGCCATTTCCAAAATAGTATTAATTGCCTCTTCTTTGGCACTTTCAATAAATCCGCAAGTATTAACAACAAGAATATCCGCCTCTTTTGGCTGATTGACAATTTCAAAATTTTCTTTTTTAAACTTTCCAATCAGCATTTCTGTATCCACTAAATTTTTACTACATCCTAATGAAACAAATCCTACTTTCATTTTTTCTCCACTTCTCTTAATTAAATTGGTTCATGGCACTATCAATTCCGTTTTTCAGCAGTTCAATGACTGCATTTTTGGCTTTTTCCGTGCCTTGTTCTAACCTTGACTTTTCCTCTTCTGAAATGGCACCAATCACATATTCAATCAAATCTTCATGATTTTGAGGTTTTCCAATTCCTACTCGAACACGTGGAAAATTCTCATGATGTAAAAAATGTGTAACCGATTTTATGCCATTATGTGTTCCCGGAGAACCACTTTTTCGGATTCTGATTTGCCCAACTTCAATATCCATATCATCATAAATAACAAGGATACGATTTGGTTCTACTTTATAAAAATTCACAAATTCCACAACGGCTTCCCCGCTCGCATTCATAAAGGTTTGCGGTTTTACCAAAATCACTTTTTCGCCTTCTATGACTGCACTTTCGTACTCACTCTGAAACTTTTTGCGTGCCAGTTCTAATCCATATTCTTTGGCTAATTTATTAATGACCTGAAATCCCATATTATGCCTTGTGTTCGCATAATCAGCTTCTGGATTTCCCAACCCCACGATTAAATGCATTTTGCATCTCTTCCTTTCCTAAAACTCGTGATAATCATATCCGCAACTACGCAGCAATCGGTTCATAATCGCAATCCCTAAACCTTCCATTTGGACACCTTCTATTAAAATCATTTGTCCACCTAATGTGTCTGCTTTTCGCAAGTTAGTAAAAATATTGCGTGCAATTTCTGCTAAATTTTCCTTACTTCCCAAACTGATAAAACGATGCTTTGACACCACAATATTTTCTTTATGTTCCTCAAACCCCAGCACTACTACATCGCCTTTATAATATTTGATTAAACGGTTCATTTCAAAAATAAGGGTCCCTTCATTTTGAGAATAAATCAACTGTGCTGGTGTTTTAGGAGAATAATGTTTATGTTTTAAACCTGGGCTTTCTACTGTTTCTCTTTCATCCACTGGCGCAAAAACGCCATCTGCAAACTCCACACATCCTATTACGTCTTTGATTTGTTGTGGCGTAATTTTGCCCGGTCTTAAAATATGTGGCACTTCATTAACCACTCTTACCACCGTAGATTCCAAACCGATTTGCGTTTCTCCACCATCCACAATAGCCGAAACTTTTCCTTCTAGTTCTTTTCGGATATCTTCCACACTTGTCCCACTTGGGCGCCCTGAAATATTAGCACTTGGTGCCGCAATAGGCACTCCTGAAAACGTAATAATGCCTCTGGCAATTACATTATCTGGCATTCTCACGGCAACCGTTTTTAAGCCTGCTGATACAATAGCTGGAATTTTATCCGTTTTATCTAGAACCAATGTAAATGGTCCCGGAAAAAAATGGTCCATCAACTTTTGCTCAACTGTTGTGATGTCTGTTGCTATTTCATCTATCATTTTTTTGTCTGCAATATGGACAATCAGTGGATTATCCAAAGAGCGACCTTTTGCCATAAAAATTTTTCCAACAGCTTCTTCGTCATAAGCATTCGCCCCAATTCCGTAAACCGTTTCTGTTGGAAAAATTACAATTTCACCATTTTTTATTAAATTACATACAATTTTCAATTCCTCTGTGTTTGTCGATTTTTTCCAGTTAAAATACATTATCTCTACCTCACGTAGCCTATATTATATCATATTTTTCTGCCTTATGTCAAATAAATCTCTTTGTTACCTAAAACAACCTCGCCTATTAAATAAGCTTCTTCGCCGCAATCTTTCAAAATTTGCAAAGATTGTTCTACTTGTGCCTCTGGCACGATAATTGCCATACCAATTCCCATATTAAACGTGTTGTACATATCATGTTCTGGAATATCGCCTACTTTTTGTATTAACTGGAAAATTTTTGGTATTGGATAAGCATCTTTTTTGATATTTAGCGCTACTTTTTCATTTAACATACGAGGCATATTCTCATAAAAACCGCCACCTGTAATATGCGAAATTCCTTTTACATTTACTTTAGAAATTAGGTCCAAAGCTGGTTTTACATAAATTTTTGTTGGTGTCAGTAAACATTCTCCTAAACTCATACCTAATTCCTCTTGGTACTGATTTAAGGCATTTTCATCTGTCCCAATGCGAAATAATTTACGAATTAGAGAAAAACCATTAGAATGCACGCCACTTGAAACAAGCCCAATTACTTTATCTCCAACTTCAATATTCTCACTATTAATCATTTTTTCTTTGTCGACCATGCCAACTGCAAAACCTGCTAAAT
>CAMSEX010000080.1 GCA_947057875.1 uncultured Clostridium sp. | reverse complement strand
GAGATGACGAGAGGTGACTGGAGTTCAGACGTGTGCTCTTCCGATCTGATTGTTTGGCAATTAAGCAAATGGAAAGTGTGATTTTTGAGCTGACCGATAATTTAGGCAACAAAAAAATTGACAAAGCTATGGAAGTTTTGGAAAATTTGATTTACCAAAAAGAGCCACTCCAAAAAATTTTGATTACACTTTATAATCATTTTAAAAAATTATTTTTATGTAGTATCGCCCTAAGCTTAAATAAAGATATTACAAAGGTGCTGAACTTAAAACCAAATCAAACATTTTTAGTAAGTAAATATAAAAAACAAGTTTCTTATTTTAAACAGGAGGATTTAAGAAGGATTTTAAAAGAATTTGTCGAAATTGATGATAAGTCTAAAAATGGTTTGGTAAATTTGGATGTGGCTTTAAAGAGCGTATTGTGCACCTATTGCTCATAGAATTTTATTACAAAGGAGAGAAAAATGGAAGATAAAAAGAAAGTGTTTTTTGTAGTCATTGTAATTGTGATTATACTGATATTAATAGGAACAATTGTTAGAAGTGCATTACAGGTAAAGGTTGAGACTGATGATTTTGAGGTCATTGAAGAGACTGACCGTGATACATTAGTAGGTAAACAAGCTGAAAAAGTCACTGGTTATCATTTAGTAACATATGTACAAGATGCCAATGAACACAGTTTTATCAAGGATTTAGAAGTGGAAGCGGCAAATGAAGGACCTATAAAATTTGTGATTGGTACTGTAAATGAAAATTCTATGATAGAAGAAAGAATGACTTTTGAGATTTATTGTAAGCAAGGCAAAAATACATTTGATTTGTTAAACAATAGATATATGCTAAAAAAAGACGAATATTTATTTATGGATGTTAATGGACAAGATATACTTTATAAGGAAGAGGGAACTTCTGCGAAATCATTTGTGCAAAGTGAAGAAAATCAAGTTTTGGGAGAAATGCCAGTTCAGGAAAGTGATTATCTTTTGCCATTTTCTTATACATTACAAAAGGCAGATGAATATCGCTGTTTGGTCATTGGAAATGAAATTACAACAAATATAAATGCGCAAGGTTTGAATGCAACTGATATGGAACATGATTATTTTCATTTAACAAAAACAAGGTTGGAAAATATTTTTGATAAAGTGACGATGAATTCTATTAATTTGGTGAATTGGGAAAAAAGTTTAGAAACTGAAGTAGACAAAAACATTTTGAAGAGTGATAGTCTTAAAAATTTAGATTTGGTTATTATTCAATTAGGCGAAAATTTGAATGAGACTTCTGACTTTGAGACAAAGATAGAGAATTTACTTGGGCTTATCAAAGAATATTCTCCACATGCTGAAATGATTTGGATAAGTGGTTGGAATATGCAAGGCATTGTTTTGAATACAATTCCTGCGATTTGTGAGAGGGAGCAAGTCCAATTTATGAATATTGCAGATTTGTATGAGACGGATTATCAGTCTCTTGTAGACGAACAAAGATTGATTTATTATCCGAATAATGAAGCAATGCAGACAATTTCCAATCGTTTGATGGAGATTTTGAAATTTGATTTTTAGTTTCAAAAATGGAATAAAATCTTGTGATAGGAGTACGATTGAAATGAATGAATATGAATTAAAAGATTTGAAAATTGGTATGACAGAGGAATTTTGTGTTAAAATTACAGAAGAAATGCAAGACAATTTTCGCGAAATTACAGGCGATATTAACCCAATGCACAGTGATAAAGAATTTGCAAAGCAAAGAGGTTTTTCGGACAAACTGGTTTTTGGCATGTTGACTGCTTCATTTTTTTCAAAATTAGTAGGCGTTTATTTGCCAGGAAAAAATTGTCTTTTTCAAGAGTGCAAAGACATTCGATTTCACAGTCCTGTGTTTGTAGGAAATGAATTGACTGTAAAAGGTGAAATCACTGAAATTGACGAGAGATTTGGACGCCTTGTAATGAAGGCGACAATTCACAACCAAGAAAATAAAAAAGTTTGTTCTGCAAAATTGATGGTTGGTGTTTTATAAAGGAGGAAAAATGGGTAAAATTTATTTAATTATTGGTGCAACATCAGAGATTGGAATGGCGTATTTGGAGAAGTTAAATCAACAAAATGAGAAAATGATTGTGATTGCAATGTACCATGGAAATAAGGAAAAATTGGAGTCACAAGCAAATGCTTGGAATAATCTTATAATGGATTATGTATCATGCGATTTGTCGAAAATAGAAGAGGTTGAAAAAGCAGCTGAGTATATTAAGGAAAAATATGAGACACCAACTCATGTTTTGCATTTGGCAGCACGAAAGTTTGAATATGTGAAATTTACAAAATTCAATTGGGAAAGTATTTGCATGGATTTAGAAATTCAAGTGCATAGTTTTGCTGAACTCATGAAAACATTTTTGCCACTTATGGCGAAACGAAAATATGGTAAAGTTGTGGTAATGCTAAGCAGTGTAACAAAAGGAGTGCCACCTAAATATTTGGCAAGTTATACACTTGTAAAATATGCACTAATGGGGCTTGTTGCTAGTTTGGTTTCAGAATACAAAGAAAAAGGAATTAATATAAATGCTATTTCACCAACTATGGTAGAAACAAATTTTTTAAGTGAGATTGATGAGCGTATTGTTGAAATGACAAGTCAAAATTCGAGTTTAAAACGTAATGTAAAGCCTGAAGAAGTAGCAAGTGGAATTGAATATTTAATGTCAGATGAGGCAGCATACATTAATGGTTTGAATTTATTAATGACTGGGGGAGATTTAATTTAAAAATAAACTTCGTCTTACATCGTTAAACTGCACATCGAAAATCCTCAATGTGCAAAAGCACACCTCCGGTTTTTTCGCTTGTTTGCCTAGTAATACTTGTTTATTTTTAAATCAGGAAATTTTGATATTTGATAATAGAAAGGAAATAAATGAATAAAGCGTTTTTTAAATTTTTGATAAAATTAATATTATTAGTTTGTATGATATGGGGAATTTTTGCTGTGATTGCCCGCAATTTTGGGATGTATATTTATGATGAAGAATATGCTTCTTATCAGCAAACTTTAGATTACATAAATAAAACAAATGAATACAACCATACTTTAATTTTTGGTGATTCAGTTGCAAAAGCTGGCATTATTCCAGACCTCATTTCAGAAGATACGTACAATATTTCTATGGCGGGTGCGACGACGATTGAACAATATTATATGTTGCAGGATTATTTGGAACATCATGAACCACCAAAGACGTTGATTATGATGTATTTTATAGGGGCAAATGATTCCATTGACGATTTTTTCTGGCATAGAACATTGTATTTTAACTGTTTGAAAACAAGTCAATTTAGGGAAATTGTGCAAAATGGAGCATTTGGAGAAAGTGAAAAGACAGAGGCGATTTTGCGATTTTTGCAATATAAATTGTGTAGCCCAAGTATATATTATGCAGCTATTAAAAATGCAATGTTTGAAAATCGTTATGATGTCAACAAAACAGAATATGAAACATCACTTCACAACAAAGGTCAACATTTTTTTGGGACAGAGGCTTCTTTTGCACCAAACAATGTGACCATTACAGGAAAACAGCATTTTGAAGTGCTTCCAATTATTGATGTTTATATGCAAAAATGTATGGAGCAATGCGCCCAAAATGGAATTCAAGTAATAATTGAGCAACATCCAATTAATGCTTCAACTTTTGCGAATATGAGCAATGAATACAAGCAAGAATATATGAATTATATGAAAAGTTTGTCTGAAAAATATCCAGAGATTATTGTGAACACAGATTATAATATTTGTGATGATGATTGGCTTGGCGATTTTTCTCACTTAAATGAAAATGGAGCCACGAAGTTTACGCTTGAGTTAAAAGAAAAATATGGGGAATATTTGAAGTAGATATTGCGAAATGAAAAAACAAATAGCGGACTATTAATAGTATGCTATCAATATTAAATTGGAGAAAATATGAAAAAGAAAGTTTTTATTGTAATTGTGATTTTATTAATTGTAAGTGTTATGGGATTTATAAATACTAAAAATGAGTATCAGTCAAACTCAAAGATTTTAGAAGCTATGATATATCATAGTGAAATGATGGGAATAGATATGGGAACAGAATATACTTATAGAATTTATTTAAATAAAAATAATACTTATGGATATACAAAATCTAAAAGTGAGATAACAATAGCAGGTTCTAGTGAAGAAAAAGAAGTTAGTTTTGGGAAAATTAGAAATAAATCTGATTTGAAGAAAATCGAAAGTGATATAAAAAGTGATGAAATTATAGGAGCTAAGAAACATGTCTCATATACTTATTCTCAAGATAAAAATGCTGAAAAATGTAGTTCTATGAGAGAATTAGCAGAGAAATTATTTTAATGAAAATGATGTTTATAGATTATTGAGGAATTAAAAAATGAATATAGAAGATAAAATAAATTATGTATTTAGAAAAATTACCAAAGATGAATTTAATAAATTATGTGATTTGTTTCCAGATAATGAACAAATATGGTTAAGATATCGAGGCATGAGATTGAGAGAATTTGCTCAAAAGCAAATTGATGTTTATGTTGTTGAATTAAATAATACTTTTATAGGAGAATTAACAATTAGTTATATCAGTCATGATTTGAATTCTGAGGCGATACCAAATCAAAGAGTTTACCTTCAGGCTTTTAGATTAGATAAAAAATATCAGGGACTAGGACTTGGACAAAAGTTACTTCAATTTGTTTTATCTGATTTAGAGGAACAGGGTTATAAAGAATTTACAATTGGTGTTGAAGCTGGTAATGAGAGAGCAAAACATATTTATTTTAAATTTGGATTTACAGAAGCAATTGATAGAGGTTATGGGAATGAATTTGACCCAAGTAATTATACTTTATATATGAGAAGTATTTAGAAAAATAACAATTAAAAGAAATAATAAAATAATGGTAAGTAATTAAAAATAGTAAATTTTGATTTTAGGAGTGATGGAAATGGAAACAAAAGTAATAAATGAGATAGCGGTGATAAGAAGTAAAGAAATTATAATAAAAGATGTCCAGTCAGCAATCGATTTTGTTATGTCGATTAAATATGAAACGAATTGTAATAATGTAATAAAATAGCATTGAATAAAGAAGCTATCATAGAAGATTTTTTTGTGCTGAGCAAAGGATTAGCAGGGGAAATCTTGCAAAAGTTTATCAATTATCAAGTTAAATTTGCGATTTATGGAGATTATTCAAAATATACAAGTAAGCCGTTAAAGGATTTCATATATGAAAGTAACAATGGAAAGGATATATTTTTTGTAGAAAATGAAGAGGAAGCAATGGATAAGTTAAATAGATAGAAAGGAGATTTTTATGGAGAATACTAGTTTTTTGACATTAAAGAAAAATGCAAAACAAGATATGTCGGGATTAAAAGAATATAAAATTGTGATTATTGGAGATTGCTCTACGCAGCATCTGGCAACAGCGCTGAAAGGATATGGTTATCAAGAAGGTTGTCATTTAAATATTTTTGATAGTGACTATAACCAAATTGATAGTCAAATTATGGATGACGAATCAGAACTATACAAGCATAATCCTGATGCAGTTTTGATTTATATGTCTACTG
>CAMSEX010000079.1 GCA_947057875.1 uncultured Clostridium sp. | reverse complement strand
ACTCTTTCCCTACACGACGCTCTTCCGATCTATAAGCACTACCACCACGAAAGACCGTGTTTGCGCCATCAGCATATTGAGGCACCTCTGTTGTCCATTCCCATACATTTCCTGCTACATCGAAAATATTCTTTTGCACTGTATTTTTATTGCTATCATTTATAAATGTTCCTGTTGGGAATATCCAACGATTTGTATCATCATCTTTTTTCTGTACATTATTTTCTGTAAACCAGTCACTTCTTCTGTCCATTGCGTGTGTCAATGATGTATAAACTTTACTTTTCACATTTGAATAATTTCCCCAACTACTACAATCTCCATCTGCTATATTCCAACCAATAAACTTACACATGGCATCCCATTGACTTCCGGTAATCATTCCACTTTGAAAAGCCACTGTCCCATTTCCTGCATTTCCACTTTTCCAACTATTAGCTATTTCCAATGCTTTACTTTGTGTAATCATTCTTGCTGGCTCATTTCCTGCTTTGACTGTGACTGACTTACTTGACCAATACGCATTTGCATCTGCTGCTTTATCATTTGACCATTCTGGTATTCCTGCTATATAACTTCCTTCTCCACGATCTATGCCCTCTGTTCCAGCTTCATATCTTCCTACCCAAAATCCTCCTGCTTTTTTCACAACTGCATATTCTGGTTGTTGTGCTGTAATTGAATTTTCTATTGTCGTTCCTAAAATACTTGTCATCCCTAATTTGTCGCCTTTGATTCCATCTGCAATTGAAGTTGCTGCCACATCATCTACCTTTAGCATATAGTTATTCGTCCCCAATTTCTTTGCATATGCTTCATCATTGGCAACTGGTATCCACACAAATTCATTGCCCTCACTGTCTGCAATGACATAGCCTTCTTCTACCGTGCCCTCTGTGTGTACAAATCCTGTTGGTATATGCTTTTCAGGATGCGCCGCATGCCATGCTTGTCCATACTCCCACACAGCATACAAAGTAGTATTTGCGTTTACTGTGAAACTTCCTGAACTTGTAAACTCTGGTACTGTTGCATTTGCTGTTCTTGCCCATCCTAAAAATGTGCATCCTGTTTGAGTTGGTTTTTTTGAAAAATCGACAGTTACTGTCTCGCCATTTTCATGCCTACTGCTTGAAGGTCCACCTTGTCCCCCATTTGGATTATACGATACTGTGTATTTTGTCACAATTTGACTTCCATTAAACTCGCCATCAATGCTTACGCTTCCATCTGGATTTAGTGTTCCAATTTGAACTCCATCGTAATTCAAATTTCCATTACTATCTGTTGTAATCACGGCTCCACTTGGAAGCTCTACGCCTTTTTCTAATTCTGCCTTCACATAGTCATTCACATTTGCAAAATTGTTATCTGTCATGTAATAATCCATTTGCAATTCTGCAATTTTTAGTTCAATTTCTTCTTTAATTTGCGCCATATTTGTGATGTCAACTGCCTTGGTCGCCTTTCCTAAAATGCCATTGCTTCCGCGCTACTAAATTAATTGACACACCTGCTAGAATTAATAATACGATGATTGTGATAACGAGTGCAATTAAAGTAATACCTTTATTACTTTTTTTGTAAATAACATTTTCTTTTAACATCTTTTGTTTCCCCTCTTTCTTTTTTATTATAAATCTAGTTTACATCAAAAAAGAAAAAAATATAAGGTGTCAAATAAAATGACGTCATTATGTTTTACATAATTTTAGTTGTAAATTTTTATATTTTCTTTGCAAGATAAAATTCCCTATCTAATTGTTTTCTTAACATAAATTCAAAAAAACCGAAGTAATCCCTAAAATTACTTCGGTTTTTATAAGATTTTTATTTGGCATAATCCACTACTCTAGATTCCCTTACAACATTTACTTTTATCGTTCCAGGATATTCCATTTCATTTTCTACCTTTTTTGCAACTTCTCTTGCCATAATGACCATTTCACTATCAGAAACTTTATCTGGTTTCACAATTAGTCTTACTTCACGTCCTGCTTGAATCGCAAATGATTTATCTACACCATCAAAAGAATTCGCTATTTCTTCCAATTTTTCCAATCTCTTGATATATGTTTCTAATGTTTCACGTCTTGCACCTGGACGAGATGCTGAAATCGCATCAGCAGCTTGTACCAAAATAGCTTCTATTGTTTCAGGCTCAACATCTCCATGATGCGCTTGAACCGCATTAATTACAGCATGATTTTCCTTAAATTTTCTTAGTACATCCACACCAATTTCAACATGAGTTCCTTCCATATCATGGTCTAGTGCTTTTCCAATATCATGTAGTAAACCAGCACGTCTTGCTATTTTTGAATTAACCCCTAATTCATCAGCCATCATTCTGGCTAAATTAGCAACTTCCATTGAATGATTTAACACATTTTGCCCATAACTCGTTCGATATTTCAACTTTCCAATCAACTTAATCATCTCAGGATTCAAGTTATTCACACCTGTTTCCAAAGCTGCTCTTTCGCCCGCTTCTTTAATCGATAACAACACTTCTTCTTTGGCTTTCTCAACCATTTCTTCGATTTTAGCAGGATGAATTCTTCCATCATCAATTAATTTTTCCAAAGCAATTTTCGCAACTTCTCTTCTAAGTGGATCAAAACCTGAAATAATCACAGCTTCTGGTGTATCATCAATAATCAAATCGATCCCAGTCAATGTTTCTAATGCTTTAATATTTCTACCTTCTCTACCAATAATTCTACCTTTCATATCATCACTTGGCAAAGAAACAACAGATACAGTTGTCTCAGAAGTATGGTCTGCTGCACATTTTTGAATCGCACTTCCAATAATTTCTCTGGCATTTTTGTCCGCTTCCTCTTTGGCTTTTGATTCTAGTTCTCTAATTTTCGCAGCTTTTTCCTGCGTTAATTCATCCTCTAATTGGTCTAACAATATTTTTCTTGCTTGTTCTTGTGTCAAACCAGAAATTCTTTGCAATTCCTCTAATTTTTTACCATGTAATTCCTCAATTTCCTGTCTTTTTTGCTCACTATCTGTAATTCTTCTTTGAAGTTCTTTTTCTTGTAAATCAAATTGAGCTACTTTTTTATCAAAGTTTTCCTCTTTTTGAATTAATCTTTTTTCTTGTGATTGAATATCGCCCCTTCTTTCTTTAATCTCCTGATCCAATTCATTTCGAATTTGTAAAATTTCTTCCTTCGCTTTAATCAATTCTTCTTTTTTAGAATTTTCAGCTTCTATTTTAACATTTTCTAATATCCTTCTAGCTTCTCTCTCTGCACTTTGAATTTTAGATTCTGCTGTTTTTTTTCTAATTTTTACTCCGATTGGAATAAAAATAACAGCTGAGATTAGAACAGTGGCAACAATAATTAAAACATTTTGCATAACTTCTGTTTACCTCTTTTCTATTAAATTTTCAATGTACAAATAAATTATTTATAATTCATCTTTTTATATAATTAAGAAATATCTTCCAATTTCTTATTATAATTAGGCAAATAAAATTTTTCACGCTTATATATAATTTATATTGTAATTTTCCTATTTACTATTTTATATGCTTATTCGGAAACTGTCAAGTAGTTTTGCAAAAAAAAAATAAATGTTTCTTACCAAAATAAATTTGCAAGAAACACTTTTTTTCCAATTTTATCCTACGATTTCCTTTGTATCACGTGCTATCATTAATTCTTCATCTGTTGGAATCACAAAAACTTTGATTTTTGAAGTTGAAGTAGAAATTTCCACTTCCTCTCCTCTGCAATCATTTACCTTTTCGTCAATTTCAACGCCCATAAATTTCAATTTTTCACAAATTCCTTTACGGATATTAATCTGATTTTCCCCAATACCAGCTGTAAACACAATCACATCAATTCCCTGCATTGAAACAGCGTAACGTGCAATATATTCAGCAACCGTATGATTGTAAAAATCAATTGCAAGTTTTGCTCTTTCATTTCCTTCTGCAGAAGCTGCTTCCACATCTCGAAAATCAGGACTAATACCAGAAATTCCCAAAACGCCAGATTCTTTATTCAAAAGACTATTGACTTCTTCCTTTGTCTTCCCTAAAGTATCCATTAAATAACCTACAATCGAAGGATCCATATCGCCACATCTTGCGCACATAGCAATACCCCCTAAAGGTGTCAATCCCATACTTGTATTCACAGATTTTCCGCCATCAACCGCACAAAGTGACGCCCCTTGCCCCAAATGGCAAGTCACAATTTTCAAGTCTTTTACATCTTTGCCCATCACTTGTGCCACTCTTTTGGAAACAAATTTATGGCTCGTTCCATGAAAACCATATTTACGAATTTTATATTTTTCGTAAAACTCATAAGGAAGTGGATAAATATAATTTTCTTTTGGCATCGTCTGATGAAAAGCTGTATCAAAAACAGCAACCATTGGTGTATCCTTAATTTGTTTTTTGCATGCCTCAATTCCCAATAAGCATGCTGGATTATGAAGTGGCGCAAGTGGAATACATTCTTTAATCTGTTCAATTACTTCATCTGTAATCAAAACTGAACTACTGAACTTTTCGCCACCATGAACCAAACGATGTCCAACTGCGTCAATTTCATTCAAATCTTGAATCACACCATATTTTTCACCAATCAGCAAATCTTCCATCACAAACTTCAAAGCTAAATCATGATTTTCCACTGGATGTTCTATTCTTGTTTTTTCCCCTTTTTGTTTAATCGTCACAAACGAATTATTCTGTCCAATTCGTTCATACGTTCCTTTCGTAATCACTTCCTCGCTTTCCATATCAATCAATTGATATTTTAGTGAACTACTTCCACAATTCAAAACTAAAATTTTCATAAAACTCTCCTTTTTATAACAATACTTCCTCGCGCGCTCATCGCGCGGACACAAATCAGTTGCAAAACACTCCACTTGGCAAACCTTGTCCCGCCGACCGAGGCGCAGGGTTCCAAGGGACAGCGTCCCTTGGGTGGGGATTCTTAAGGGAAAATTTCCCTTAAGATAACGCTTGAACACAAGTAATCGCAATAACACCCGCAATATCTTCAGCCGAACAACCACGTGACAAATCATTTACAGGTTTAGCAATTCCCTGACAAAGTGGTCCATACGCTTCTGCTTTTGCCAATCTTTGCGTCAATTTATAACCAATATTTCCCGCATCCAAGTTCGGAAAAATTAATGTATTACATTGCCCAGCAACTTCGCTATTGGGTGCTTTTGAACGAGCCACCTCTGGCACAATTGCAGCATCCAACTGTAATTCTCCATCCACCTTTAATTCTGGATATTTTTCTTTAACAATTGTTGTTGCCTCAATCACTTTTTGTGTCAATTCTGATTTTGCACTTCCATAAGTTGAATAGGAAAGCATCCCAATCTTGGCTTCTTTTCCTACTAATTGCTCAAAACTTTTAGCAGAAGAATGCGCAATTTCCGCTAATTCTTGTGCTTCTGGGTCTTCATTCAAACCACAATCTCCAAACACAAAAACTCCCTTTTCGCCATATGCGCAATTTGGCACAACCATCACAAAAAAAGCTGAAACAAGTTTCGTATCTGGCGCTGTTTTCAAAATTTGAAGTGCTGGTCGCAAAGTATCTGAAGTCGAATGAATCGCCCCTGACACCAAACCATCACTATCCCCAAGTTTTACCATCATCATACCAAAATAAACTTCATCTAATATTAATTCTTGAGCTCTCTCCAAAGTCAACCCTTTTGCTTTTCGGAGTT
>CAMSEX010000078.1 GCA_947057875.1 uncultured Clostridium sp. | reverse complement strand
ATAGAGGTTCTGCACCAATTCAATGGGCGATTTTAAATGGAGATAAAATAACTGGCACAACCATTATGAAAATGAATGAAAAAATGGATGCAGGAGATATCATTTTGCAAAAAGAAGTGTCGATTTTGGAAAATGAGACCACAGGAGAATTGTGGGACCGTTTGGCGAAAATCAGTAGTGAATTGTTATTAGATGCTATCGAGCAAATTGAAAATGGGACAGCAAAATATACCAAACAAACAGAAGAGTATACGATTGCACCAATGATTCGTAAAGATATGGCGAGAATTGATTGGGAAAAGCAAACTGCGGAAGACATCAAAAATTTAGTTCGAGGACTAAATCCGATTTTGGGTGCATATTGTATGTTAGGACAAAAAAAAGTGAAGTTTTGGAAGGTGGATTTGGTAAAAGAAATGCCAAAGAGTTCTGAAGAAAATGGAACTGTTATTTTAGCAGACAGCCAAAAAGGTTTATTTGTGCAAACTAAATTAGGTGTTTTGTCAGTTTTAGAAATACAAGGCGAAAATGCAAAAAAAATGAGTATTCAAGATTTTTTAAGAGGAAATCCAATTAAAATACGGTGAAAAATTTGGATAAATTTTTATTTTATACTTTATATTTTTTATGAAATATAATATAATGCAAAATAGAAAGCGAGGGATAAAATGGGGAGTGGAAAAAGAAATGATGAGACAAAAAGATACGATTCTGAAAAAATAAATAAAAAAGCAAGTAAAAGTACGAAAACAAAAAATAAAGATAAGAAGAAAAAATCCAAAGCTGGAAAAGTCATTAAAATTTTAATTATTATTTTATTATTAGCTTTCATTATAGGAAGCGGGGTGCTCATTGGGGCATTTTATAGTATGTTTGGTGATGAGTTAACGATTAGTAAAGAAGATTTAGTCATTCCATATGAAAATTCGACTGTTTATGATAAAGATGGAAATTTAATTGCTACTTTGAGTGGTGGTACCAAAAGAAAATGTATTTCTTTATCTGAAATGGGAGAATATTTGCCAAAGGCTTATGTGGCAATTGAAGATGAAAGATTTTATACACACCAAGGTGTGGATATCAAAAGAACAGCTGCAGCAACTCTTACATTCATTACTCATGCGGGACAATCGTCATTTGGTGGAAGTACGATTACGCAACAGCTTGTTAAAAATATTACCAATGATAAGGAAGACAGCGACTTAGCAGGTGTTGTCAGAAAAGTTAAAGAAATGTCAAAAGCAATACAAGTTGAGCAATATTTGTCAAAAGACCAAATTTTGGAATTGTACTTAAATTTAATTTTCATAGGTGGAAATGACATCAATGGTGTGGAACTTGGTGCGCTCTACTATTTCAACAAGAAGCCTGCTGATTTGAGTATTGCAGAATGCGCTTTTATGGCAGGAATTAACCATTCGCCCAATGCCTACAATCCTTTTATAGATACAGAAAATGCAGAGAAAACGCAAAAAAAACAAGAAAATATCAAAAAAAGAACCAAAACAGTTTTGAAAAAAATGCAGGAACTTGGGGTTATTAATCAAGAACAATACGATGGAGCAGTAGGAGAAGTAGACAATGGCTTAAACTTCCAAAATGGAGACACTTCGCCAACAATTGAAGTAACCTATGCAGTAGAGGCAGCTTTAGAGCAAATTTTGGCGCAAATGATGGAAGAAAAAAATATGAGCCAATCGCTTGCTGAAACTTATTTGTATAGTGGTGGTTTAAAAATTTATACAACACAGGATACGGCAGTACAAGCGAAACTAGAAGAAGTCATTAAGCAAGATAAATACTATACAGAATCAACAATTACGAAAAAAGATAAAACAAAATTAAGACAAACTTCAATTCCGACCATGGTAATTGTGGACCATACAACAGGAAATGTAGTAGCAGCAGCAACAGCTGTTGGAGAAAAGGGAGAACGAGTAACAACTACAAAAATTGGTTATTTGAATCTTCCAACAAGATTACGTAAATCAACAGGTTCTTCTATGAAACCAATTTCTGTTATTGCACCAGGTTTGGAAACAGGAACGATTAATGCAGCAACTGTTTACAATGATGCGCAGACGGCATTTGACAAAGGAAAATATAATCCAAAAAACCAATATTCAGGTTTTAAAGGATTGATGACAATGCGTCATGCGATTGAAATTTCGTCCAATATTCCGCATGTCAAAGCCTTATCGGATATTGGGGTTGATAGAGCGATTGATTTTTGTGAAAGTGTTGGGTTGCCTCTGTCAGGAAATGAGGGATTGTCACTTGCTTTAGGTGGTTTAGGCGACGGTGTGACACCACTTGAAATGGCAGGAGCATATGCTACTATTGCCAATGACGGAACTTATATTCAGCCAACTTTTTATAAATATGTAACAGATAAGCAAGATAATG
Source organism: uncultured Clostridium sp. (assembly GCA_947057875.1). GTDB lineage: Bacteria > Bacillota > Clostridia > TANB77 > CAG-508 > Scatovivens. The sequence goes on along the minus strand of CAMSEX010000078.1, from coordinate 3,357 downwards.
TCGAATTTGAACCAAAACAAAAAGTCAATACTGTGATGAGTAAACAAAATGCGTATATCGAAAAAAATATTTTAACAGAGCCAGTACTTGGCACAAGCGGAACAGCAAAATATTGTGCGATTAAAGGAATGAATGTAGCAGCTAAAACAGGTACAACTAATGACGATTTTGACCGATGGCTTTGTGGTTTTACACCATATTATACAGCAGTTTGCTGGTATGGTTATGAGACCAATGCGGAAGTAAGATATAATAATGGCAATCCTGCAGGACGAATTTGGTCTGAGGTTATGACAAAAATTCATGAGGATTTACCAAATGCAGAATTTATAAAACCAGAAGGAATTGTTGAGGTAAAAGTATGTAAGGCATCAGGATTGAAAGCAGCAGGTACTTGTTCAGGAACTTACACAGAAGTATTTACAGAAAATACGGTGCCAGAGGCTTGCGATGGTCATACCAAAGCAATGGTTTGTACACAAACAGATTTGCTATGTTGTGAAGGTTGCCCATTTGGCGAATGGAGATATTATAATGGAACACCACCAAAGGAAAGAGATGCTTCTTGGTCATCCAATGGAAGCAGTGCTTCAGGTAGCGCACCAACTGGGGTATGTCCACACACGGCATCGCCATTACAGACACCAGTTCCGGCTACGCCAGTGGTAGATTTAAGTGGTTCTTCTGGAAATACAACCAATACTACGAAGCCTACTAATACAACAACAGAAAACTCATCAGGGTCAACGACAACCAATACAACAACACCAACACCTGAGACACCTGCTCCACCAGATTCAACTACAAATACAACAACACCGCCAACGACACCACCAGAGCCGCCAACTAATCCAACGCCTCCAGAAACACCACCGACAGAGCCTTCAACACCAGAAGGCAATACATAAAAGTATAAGAAATTTTGTAAAGCAAAAGGGGAATTCTGTATGAAAATTTATAATACTTTGTCTCGAAAAATAGAAGACTTTAAGCCAATCAAACCTCAAGAAGTGAGATTGTATTCTTGTGGACCAACTGTGTATGGTTATGCTCATATTGGAAATTTGCGTGCGTATCTTTTTATGGATACGCTTCGCAGAGCATTAAAATACAATGGTTATACGTTAAAGCATGTGATGAATATAACCGATGTAGGACATTTGACTTCGGATAGCGATGAAGGCGAAGATAAAATGCTAAAAGCGGCAAAAAGAGAGAAAAAAGACCCATTTGAAATTGCGCAGTTTTATATGGATGCATTTTTAAAGGATATTGGTAAATTAAACATTGACCAACCAGAAATCATTGCTCGTGCGACAGAACATATTGATGTAATGGAAAAGTATGTTCAGAAAATTATTGAAAATGGTTACTCTTATGAGACAGAAAATACGATTTATTTTGATACATCAAAGTTAGATAAATATGGCGTTTTGTCAAACCGCAATGTAGAGGAGCAAAAAGCTGGTGCACGTGTTGAATTTGATAGCGAGAAGAAAAATATTTCGGATTTTGCACTTTGGATTAAAGCACCAGAAAATCATTTGATGAAGTGGGATACTTTTTGGGGAAAATGCTATCCGGGTTGGCATTTGGAATGCTCAGCAATGAGCTACCAATATTTGGGCGAGCAGTTTGATATTCATACAGGTGGTATTGACCATATTCCGATTCATCATGAAAACGAGATTGCCCAAAGTAAAGGTTTTTGTGGAAAAATTCCAGCCAATTTTTGGATGCATGTTGACTTTTTGACAATTGATGGTGGAAAAATGTCAAAAAGTTTGAATAATTTATATACATTGCAAGATTTGGCAGACAGAGGCTATGAGCCACTTGTGTACAGAATGTTTAATTTTGCTTCTAATTATCGAAATAAAATTAATTTTACATGGGATACTATGGATAGTAGCAAAGTGGCACTTTCAAGACTTCGCGAAGGTTATTTGAAACATAAAAATGGTACAGAAATGGTGGAAAGTAAGGTTTTGCAAGATTTTGAAAATCGCTTTTTAGAGGCCATTAATGATGATTTGAATATGCCAGTTGCGATGAGTGTTGTTTGGGAAGTGGTCAAATATCCGAAAAAGTCAAAACAATTGAGAGATTTGTTGTTAAAGTTTGACCAAGTTTTAGGATTTGATTTGGCACATTATGAGCCAGAAGAAAAGGAATTGCCACAAGAAATTTTGGAGCTTGTCAAACAAAGAGACGAGGCGCGTCAAAGTAAAAATTGGGCGGAGTCAGACAGACTTCGTGATGTGCTGATGGAAAAAGGATATACCGTTAAAGACACGAAGGAAGGAACGGTAGTAGAGAAAGGGAAAGTATGAGATTATTAACAGAAAAAGATAAAACAAAATATAAGGAATTTTTGGAAAAACATCCAAGATGTAATTTTCAGCAATCTTTGGAATGGGGAGAAGTCAAAACGAGTTGGATAAAAGAAGTGATTTTGTCTGAAGACGAAAATGGCAACATAAAAGGTAGCTTGTGTGTGTGGATACGTAAAATTCCAATTTTTGGGAATTTGATGTATTCTGCAAGAGGACCTGTTTGTGATATTTATGACGAAAAGGTAATTCGTGATTTGACAGAAGGGGCTAGTGTACTTGCGAAAAAGTATAAGGCTTTTGTGCTTCGTATTGAGCCAGATATTTTGAAGTCTGATACGAAGTTTCGTGAGATTGCTGAAAATGTTGGCTATAAAATCAAAGATGATAGCAAGGATTTTAAGGACGAAATTCAGCCACGTTTTGTTTTTCAGTTAGATATTAAAGGAAAGACAGAAGATGAAGTATTTAGCAATTTTCATTCAAAAACGCGTTATAATATTCGTTTGGCGAATAAAAAAGGGGTTGTGATAAAAGAAGGAACAAAAGCGGATTTGAAGGATTTTCATGACATTATGGAGGAAACAGGAAAGAGGGATGATTTTATCATTCGTTCTTTGGCGTATTTTGAAAAAATGTATGATTGTTTAGCTCCAAATCACATGAAATTATTGATGGCATATCATGAGGACAAGCCAATTGCGGGAATTATTCCAATTATGTTTGGTAAAAAAACATGGTATTTGTATGGGGCAAGTTCAAATTCGCATCGAAATTTGATGCCAAACTATTTGCTTCAATGGACGATGATAAAAGAAGCGATTCAAAATGGGCATGAAGTGTATGATTTTCGTGGCGTTTCAGGTGTAGTGGATGAGAGCCATCCGCAATATGGATTGTATCGTTTTAAAAAAGGTTTTGGCGCAGAATTTACAGAATTTATTGGGGAAGTTTATATGCCCTATAAACCAATGATTTAAGATCGGAAGAGCACACGTCTGAACTCCAGTCACCTCTCGTCATC